>JBOGNW010000326.1:0-6660 GCA_050747425.1 Candidatus Acidiferrales bacterium | reverse complement strand
TCTGCCGCCGGCATGGTTTGCGCACGCTGGGGCTGGTGCCGCGCGGCGGGGAGCCGCTGGAGGAAACGGACTTGCGGGGAGCCGTGGCCCTTTTTGTCGGCCAGGAAGGCACGGGGCTGCCGGCGGGGCTGGTGGCCAAACTGGATGCGGCGGTGACCATACGGCTGGCCACTCCGGTGGAATCGCTGAACGCGGCCATGGCCGCCAGCCTGGCGCTCTACGAAGCGCGCCGCCAGCGCGGCCGGCAACCCCGCGCCTTCTTGGCCGACAAAAAGGGCCACGGCTCGCCGCAAGTCCGTTTCCTCCAGCGGCTCCCCGCCGCGCGGCACCAGCCCCAGCGTGCGCAAACCATGCCGGCGGCAGAGGTCGAGAATTTTTTCGACCGGCAGGCGCCGGAAAACCGGCACGCGAAACAGCGAGCCCGCCGAGGCCCGCACCGCCTTGGCGTTGAAAGGGCTGACGGTGTTGGGCGCCAGCAGGCAGGCGGCGGCGCCAAACGCCTCCAGCGCCCGCAGAATCGCGCCCAGGTTGCCCGGGTCCTGGAGGCCGACGAGCACCGCCACCAGCGCTCGCGGCCGGTTCAGACAATCTTCCAGCGAATGTTCCGGCAGCCGCACCAGTGCCGCAATTCCTTGCGAGCTCTCCGTCTGCGCCAGAGCGCGGAAAACGCGGTCGGGGACGAGGTAGGCGGGGACGCGCCCATCCCGCAGGCCCGCCAGTCGACGTAGCTCCGTTACGGCGTAACGCGCTCCAAACACGCCCGTTACTTCCGTTACGCCCATCGCCTCCTCCACCACCTTCCCCCCCTCGACCCCGCAGCAGCCGTCGGCGGTCAGCTCGCCTGCTCGGAGCGCGGCCCGCAGTTTTTTCAGCAGCGGGTGGCGCGGGCTCGAGAGTTCTTGGAGGGGGCGCGGGCTCATCGGAGTTGTCTCGGAGCTACCAGCCGCCAGCCTAGCAGAGCGTTTCGCCGGCTGTAAAGTTGCGCCGGCCCCGCGCCGGTTTCCTCCCCACGATTGCTTGACGCTTTGCGGGCGGTTGTGTTAGCGTCCGCGCCGATGAGTCTACGGGCTCATACTCCCACCGACTAGGTCATCTGTGGCTGAAATCCTAAAGGTTTCCTCCGAGCAGCCGGAGTCGCGCGCGATAGAATACGCGGCCCAGTTGATCCGCCGCGGCGAGGTGGTGGGGATTCCGACCGACACCTTCTACGGGCTGGCCGCCGACCCGTTCAATCTGGCCGCGGTCTCCCGGGTTTACAACATCAAGGGGCGCCCGGAGCGACGGGCGCTACCCATTCTGCTGGCGGCGCTGGAGCAGGCGCAGGAGTTAACGGCTGATATCCCAGACATTTTCCTCACACTGGCGGAGCACTTCTGGCCGGGCGCGCTGACATTGGTGGTGGATGCCTCCTCGCGTGTCCCCCTCAAGGTGACGGGGCACACGGGGCGCGTGGCGCTGCGCCAGCCGGACTCGAAGATTACCGACGCGCTGATTGCCGCCGCCGGCACGCCTATCACCGGGACCAGCGCCAACCTCTCGGGCTTCGCGGCCTGTGTGAACGCGCCGCAGGTGGTCAAGCAGATGGGCGAGCGCCTGCCCCTGATTCTTGACGGCGGGGAATCAAAGGCCTTGCTGGCTTCGACCGTGGTGGACCTGCGCGGCGAGGAGTGGATGATCGTCCGCGAAGGCCCCATCAGCGAAGCCCAGATCCGCCAGGCGCTCGAGGGTTAGCGCCGGCCTCCCGGAACCATCGAGCCCAGCACGACCGCGTGGCGCGCGCCGGTCGCCGAGGGCAGCGTGGCCGGCTCACCGTGCCAGGTTTGGTAGGCCAGCACGGCGAAGGCGAACGCCTCCTTGGCTTTCTCGTCCACTCCAAAGCGGCTGGCGGGGAGGAAACGCAAGTCGGGCAAGCTCTCTTGGAGGCGGTGAATCAGAAAAGTATTTCGCGCCCCGCCGCCACTCACGATAACTTCCTCGACGCGCGCTCGCGGCCGGATGAAGCGGCGGAAAGCCTGGACGAGACTGCGCACGGTGAGTTCGGTCGTTGTGCGGACCTTGTCCTCGGCCGGGGCGCGGCCCATCCAGCGGAGAAATTCCTCCGCGAAAGCAGCGCCGAACTGTTCGCGCCCGGCGCTTTTCGGCGGACGCCGGCGAAAGTAGGGGTGCCGGAGCAAGCGGCGCAGAACGTCCTCGTGCGGGCGTCCGCGTGCCGCCAGCCGACCGCCGCGGTCGAACCGCTGCCGCCCCCGGGTGAGGCGTTCGACGACCGCATCCATCACCATGTTGCCCGGCCCGGTGTCGAAGGCGATGACCTCTTCCGGCCGCGCACGGGCAGGTATCGCGGTGACATTGGCGATGCCGCCGAGGTTGAGCGCCACGCGGCCGCGCCGGCGGTGCCGGTAGAGCAAGAAATCCACGTAAGGGACCAGGGGAGCACCCTGACCCCCGGCGGCCAGGTCACGGGGACGGAAGTTGGCGACCACGGGGCATCCGGTGCGCTCGGCAATCACGGCCGCTTCTCCTAGTTGCAAAGTGGAGGCCAGGCGCCGCCCGGCAAATTTCTCTCTTTGCCCCTGGTGATAGACCGTCTGGCCGTGCGAGCCAATCAAGGAGATTTTTCCCCGTGCCACGCGGAAACGGCGGCAGGCTTGCACCACAGCTTCTGCCGCTGCTTCGCCCAACAAGAAATTGAGCTGGCTGATTTCCGCCACGCTCAGGATGGGCTGGCGATTGGCGTTGGCCACGCGCAGCACGGCCCGGCGCACAGGAGCGGGGTAGGGAAGAGTGCAGAAATTCTCCAACCGCGCCCGCAGCGCCCGCCCGCGGCCGTGGAGCCGCACCAGGGCAACGTCAATCCCATCGGCCGAGGTACCGGACATCAAGCCAAGGACAAGCATTACTCAACCCAGTTGTTTCTTGAGCTCGGCAAGGAGGTTCAAGGCGTCGAGAGGACGGAGCTGGTCGAGGTCAACGCGGCGCAAGGCCTCGACGATTTTGTGGTCGAGCGGGGTCAGCAACGGCAGCTGCTCCGCGCGGCTTTCCCCCTGGGCCAGCTCGCTCTTGACCTCCTCTTCGCGTTCTTGATGGCGCAGCAGCACCTGGCGGGCGCGCTCGATGACTTCGAGCGGCAGTCCGGCGAGCCGCGCCACATCGATCCCATAACTCTTGTCGGCGCTGCCGGACTCCACCTTGCGCAGGAAGATGATGTCGGAGCCGGATTCCTTCACCGATACGTGCAGGTTCTTCACGCCGGGCAAGAGATCGGCGAGTTCGGTGAGCTCGTGGTAGTGGGTAGCAAAGAGAGTTTTCGCCCGGGTATGGGCGTGGAGGTGCTCAACCACGGCCCAGGCCAGAGCCAGACCGTCAAAGGTAGCAGTACCGCGGCCGACTTCGTCGAGCAGCACCAGGCTGCGGGGCGTGGCCGTATTGAGGATGGCAGCGGCTTCTGTCATCTCAACGAGAAAGGTCGAGCGTCCACGGGCCAGGTTGTCGGAGGCGCCGATGCGCGTGTAGATGCGGTCGAGGATGGGGAGCCGCGCTTTTTCGGCGGGAACGAAGGAGCCCATCTGGGCCAGCAGACAAATCAGGGCCACCTGGCGCAAGTAGGTGGACTTGCCGCCCATATTGGGGCCGGTAATGAGGAGGATGAGATTGCTGGAATTGTTGAGGTAAACGTCGTTGGGAACGAAGCGCTCGCCCGAGACTTCGCCCAGCCGCTCGATGACCGGGTGACGCCCGGCGACGATGAGCAGTTCGCCGGAGTCAGAGAACTCGGGCCGGGTGTAGTTCCGGGCCCGGGCCAGCTGGGCCAGGGCGGCCAGAAGGTCGAGTTGCGCCAGGGCGGCGGCCGTAGCTCGGATGCGGGTTGCCGCGGCGGTCACAGCCGAGCGGACCTCGGCAAAAAGGCGCCGCTCGAGCTCCAGGATTTTCTCTTCGGCGCTCAGCACCTTGCGCTCGTATTCCTTCAGTTCCGGGGTGGTGAAGCGTTCAGCGTTTACCAGGGTTTGCTTGCGCTCGTAATCGGGCGGGACGCGGCCGAGATTGGGTTTCGAGACCTCGATGTAGTAGCCGAAAATGTTGTTAAAGCGCACCTTGAGCGAACCGATGCCCGTCCTTTGCCGCTCGCGCGCTTCCATCTCGGCGATGTAGCGCTGGCCGTGGGTGCGCAAGGTGCGCAACTCGTCGAGCTCGGCATTACAGCCGGCGCGGATGATGCCCGGCTCGCTCAGGCTGGCCGGAGCATCTTCACTGATGGTTTGGGCGATTTGCTGGTGCAGGTCAGCCAATTCATCGAGGGCAGCGCGGAGCTCGCGCAGTCGCGCCACAGCGAATGGTTCGAGGAGTCGGCGCAGCCCGGGGAGCAGAGCAAAGGTGTCGCGCAGGGCGAGCAGGTCGCGGGGCGTGGCGGTTTCGAGCGTGCAGCGGCTCAGGAGTCGCTCGAGGTCAAAAGTTCGCCGCAACTGCTGGCGCAGCTCCTCTCGCCTCAGCGTGTCCGAGGCCAGTTCTTCGACCCCGTCCAGCCGCGCGGTGATTTCAGGGAGCGACACCGACGCCCGCACCAGCCAGTTCTTGAGCAGCCGGCCACCAACGGCGGTGACGGTTTCGTCCACGGTGGCGAGCAGAGTGGTGGAGCGGTCGTTGGCGAAGAGCGGCTCGATCAACTCCAGGTTGCGCACAGAAACAGTGTCGACCACCAAGGCTTCGTGTTGTTGATAGAAGGCGGGGCGGCTGAGGTGGGCCAGAGTGCTGCGCTGGGTTTCGCGCAGGTAGTGCAGGAGGGCTCCGGCCGCGCCAGTGGCGAGGGGTTTGTCGGCCAGGCCAAAGGCCTCGAGCGCCACTACGCCGAACTGCTCGCGCAGCAGCCGCTCGCCGTACTCGGTGGCGAAAATCCAATCATCGAGCGGCGTTTCAACAACCTTCACCCGACCGCTGGCGCGGTCGCCGCTGCCGAGCGTCGCGCCCTGCGGCCGGAGCAGTTCACGGGGCGCTAGGCTGGCGAGCTCTTCACTTAGGCGATCCAGCCAGTCTGGCCCGGTCATTTCCGTGGCGCGAAACTCTCCCGTGGAAAGGTCGGCGTAAGCGAGCCCGACGGCGCTGCCGCCCGCTTGCGGCAGGCAGGCGAGGAGGTAGTTGTTCTCGCGCGGCTCGAGGGCCGCGGTATCCATGGCCGTCCCCGGGGTAATGACGCGCACCACATCGCGCCGAACGAGTTTCTTGCCCTTGCTCGGTTCTTCCAGTTGTTCGCAGATGGCCACCTTGTAGCCACGACGGATGAGCCGGGCGATGTAGCTTTCGGCGGCGTGGTAGGGGACGCCGCACATGGGCACCGGCGTGCCCCGCTCGCGATGGCGCGCGGTGAGCGTGATTTCGAGCTCGCGCGAGGCCACTACAGCGTCGTTGTAGAAGAGCTCGTAGAAATCCCCCAGGCGGAAAAGCAACAAAGCGTGCGGATACTGCTTCTTGATGGCCTGGTATTGCCGCATCAGCGGCGTGGGGGGCACAGACGCTGTCATGCTGCGCGACTCATTATCAGCCAGCGGCGACACTTTGTAAACGACCCGCGCCGGCAGTCTATAATGAGAGGGAGGCAGAGAGAAATGTGGTTATTGGCGGTAGACACGAGCGGGCGCGCGGCCAGCATGGCGCTGCGGCGGGACGGCCGATTGGTGGCTTCGGTGACGCCGGAAGGCGCAGAGCAGCATTCGGTCGCCCTGTTTGGCTGCCTCCGACGAGGGCTGGACGAGATAGGAATCAATCTCGCGGCAATTGATGTTTATGCCGTTGCCAACGGTCCGGGCGCCTTTACAGCGTTGCGCGTAGGGTTGAGTGTCGTAAAAGCGCTGGCAGAAATGCACCAGAAGCCGGTGGTGGTCGTGAGTGTGCTCGAAGCGGTTTGTCAGGCGGCGGCGGCCGACGGGCTGCTGGTTCCGCTGGTCGATGCCTACCGCGGACAAATTTTCGCCGGCTTGTACGAAAAGAATTCGTCGGACCTTCTCGCGCGTGGGCCCGAGCGTGTCATGACGATGGAGGAATACCTCGCCGAGCTTGCCGCCGAAGGGGTTCGGCCGGCGGAGTGCACGCTGGTGGGGCCGCAGGTCGAGCGTTGGCTGCCTCGGTTGGGGGAGTTCGCCGCCGCGAGGCGCGAATCCATCTCACCGCTGCTGGCCGAGGCGGTCGCCCGGCGCGCGGAGGGAAAGCTGGCGCGGGGCGACACGGTTGACGCTCTGCGCGTGCAGGCCAACTACGTGCGTCGCTCCGACGCGGAGCTGCTGTGGAAAGAAAAGTAGTCTTGCGCCGAGCGGTTGCCCAAGACATCGAAACCATCCTCGATTTGCAGCGGCAGGCACCGGAAGCCGCCGCGTGGAGCAAAGCTGACTACGCAGAGCTGTTTCCTACTGACCGCACTCTCTGTTTCTTGGCCGAGGAAGAGGCGGGGGAAGCGGTCGGGTTTCTTCTGGCGCGTCAGATGGCGGAGGAGATGGAAATTCTGAACTTGGCCGTGGCTCCCGGTTGGCGGCGGCAGGGAATTGGCCGGCGGCTGGTGGGCGAGGTAATGACCCGAGGACAGGCGCAGGGCGTGCGGGAGTGGTGGCTCGAGGTGCGTGCCTCGAACGAAAACGCACTGGCGTTTTACACTGCCCTGGGTTTTGTCGAAGCTCA
>JBOGNW010000325.1:0-3496 GCA_050747425.1 Candidatus Acidiferrales bacterium | reverse complement strand
CTGCTCATCTGGCGCGGGTGGCGGAGGTGTACGCCTACGTTCGGCGCAAAGAGCACGCCGCCGCGCTCAATGAGCGCGGCTTGCGAGTGTCCGGCCAGCGGGATTTCGCCGCGCGCCTGAAGGCCACCACAGAAGCGCGAGACCTGCCGGAGTTTGAACTGGGCATCGTCTGCACCAAGTCGAATCAGACGGCCGGAGCTATCGCACCGGTGGCGCATCTATTTCGCCGCGGCGCGGTCCTTTCGGCGCAGAACGGGCTGGGCAACGAGGAAATCATCGCCGAGCACGTCAAAGGTTACGTGATGCGCGGCACGACTTTTATGAGCGGCTCGCGCCACACCGACACGCACGTGGAGATGGAGCTCGATACTGCCACCTGGCTGGGGCCCTTCGAGCCCACCGAGACCCCGTTCACGCTGGTGCAGGAGACGGCCGAATTGTTGGTCGCGTCGGGCCTGAAAGCCGAGGCGCTCGCGGATGCGCGTCCCGCGCAGTGGTCGAAACTCATCTTCAACGCTTCCGTCAATTCCGTGGCGGCCTTGACCGAGCTGCCGCATTGCCCATTTTTTTCACAAGAGGAAAAGTTTTCGGACCTGGGCCGCTTGCTGCACGACCTGATTGATGAAGGCAAGAGCGTGGCCGCGGCGCTGGGCATCGCGTTGCACGAGGACCCCTGGGAGATGAACTGTATCGGCGCCGAGACCAATCATCCGCCTTCGATGCTCTACGACATTCGGCACCGCTTCCCGACCGAGGTGGATTTCTTGGGCGGGGCCATTGCGCGCGAAGCCGCGCGCGCCGGGCTGGCAGCGCCGCTTCATACGGCGCTCTACCGCTTGATCAAAGGCAAGGAGGCTTCGTGGACGTGGACCGCTCCGCCGGCCGCGAGGTAAGCGATGGCCTATCCAGTTGACCACGAAAAGCTGGCGCGGGTGCGCGCCCTGCTCGCCGAGCAGAAGCTCGATGCCGTGGTGGTGCGCGCCCCCGACAACGTTGTCTATCTCACCAACTATTGGCCGATGAAGGGCTACGCCTGCGCGGTGTTTCCCCGTGAAGGCGAAGCGACGCTCGTGGTCGTCGAGCCGCAGCTCAAAGACGCTCAGCGCAACGGCTGGACGCGCGACATCCGCACCTTCAAAGGCTACGATGCGCGCGACCCGCGTCCGCCCACCGCGCGCTCGCTCGATTTGTGCCTCGAAGTCTTGCGGGAGCGAAAGCTAACCGGGCGCGTCGGCCTCGAGCTCTCGCAGAATTTTCAAATCTGCGACCGCATGGTGGGCGAGCCCACGGTTTATACGCAGGGCTATTTCGAAGCCTTTGGCGGCGTGGTTCGCGAAGTCGTGGATGCCGCGCCACTGCTGGCACAGGTGCGGATGCTCAAGACGCCGCAGGAAATTGAGCGCATGCGTCTGGCCAACGAGCTGGCGTCGCTCGCCATGGAGCACGCCCGGCAGCACATCTGCCCCGGGATGAAAGAAAGCGAGGTAGGCGCGCTCATCGAAGGCCACGTGCACAGCGTCGGCGTCGGCTATCAGGGAAAAATAGAAATGGCGCGCGCCTTCACGCTGGTGTGGTCGGGGCCGGGGATTGCGACTTTCACCGCCACCTCGAATCGCCCCGTGGTGGAGAACGAGCCGACGCTGGTCGAGCTTTGGGTGGTGGCCGACGGCTACTGGACCGACCTCACCAAGAATCTTTGTCCGGGAACACTCACCCCAAAATACGTCGAGTTACTCGAGCTTTTGCTCAAGACTTTCCACGAGGCGGTGGACTACGCCCGCGAGGGCGCGAGCCTGCCCGGGCTCGATCGCCTCATCCGCCAGCGCATCGCCGAGGGTGGCTATCCTGGCCAGCCGTCGCATCCCGTGGCCCACGGCGTGGGCGCGCGCGCTCATGAGCCGCCCTACGCTCATCAGGCTGGCTCGGGCACGATACAAAAGGGAATGGTGCTGGCCATTGAGCCGGGAATTTATTGGGAGGGCGGCGGCGGCCTGCGCTTGGAAGATGATTTCTTGATTACCGAAAGCGGCAATGAAAAGCTCTGTTCTTACCCGGACGACTTTCGGCGCTAGCCGCTGAGGAGGGAACGCGGTTGCTTGATGCCAAGCTGGCAGAAAAAATTCTCGCCCAGGTGAACCAGGAGCGGCTGGTGGCGCTGGCTTCGGAGCTCATCAACATCCCCAGCCCCACGGGCGAAGAGTTGGAAGTGGCTCGCCACCTGCGCCGCACCTTCGAAGCGATGGGCCTGGCGGTGACCTGGCAGGAAGTGGAAGAGGGTCGTGCCAACGCCATCGGCCGCTGGGAAGGGCGTGGCGGCGGCAAGAGCCTGATGTTCAACGGCCACATGGACACCTCCAACAGCGGCCGCGAGCCTTTTCTCACCGGCCTCGGCTACAAGCCCGCGGCCGTCGTCAAGGAGGGAATTCTTTACGGCCTGGGGATTTACAACATGAAGGGAGCGCTGGCCTGCTACGTCGAAGCGGTGCGCGCGCTCCAGGCCGCCGGCGTCAAGCTGGCGGGCGACGTGATTCTCGCCGCCGTGGTGGGCGAAATCGAGAAGTCGCAGTGGGGCGACGAGTTCATCGGCAAAGAATTCCGCGGCTACGGCGTGGGCAGCCATTATCTCGTGAACCACGGCATCCTGCCGGATATGTGCATTCTGGGCGAGCCGACCGATATGCAGCTTGTGCTGGCGCACTACGGCTCGCTGTGGGCGCGGATTTCGACGCGCGGCCACTACGTCCACACCGCCTTCAGCGCCGGCCGGTCGGGCGAGAATGCCATCCGGCGGATGCACAATGTGCTGATTGCGCTGCTGAACTGGATTCCCACCTGGGAGCAAAAAGGGGCCTACGCCGGCAAGCCGGGCGTGGTCAACCTGGGTTCGCTTCGTGCCGGGCATCCCTGGCGCGCCAGCCGCACCCCCGACCGCGCTGACCTTTTCCTCGACCTGCGCGTTCCGCCTACACTTGCTTTGAGCGAAGCCCGCCGCGAGCTCGAGCAGCTCGTGCAGCAGTTGCGCAGCCGCTACCCCGAGTACGGCCTCGAGTTCGAGACCTATGTATCCGTGCCCGGCGCGGAAATCCGCGAAGACCACGAAATGGTGAAAGCCATTGAGACGAGCCACCGCTACGTCCGCGGCGAGCCGCCCAAGCGGGATACGGTGCTGTGGTGTTCGGATGCCTCTGTTCTCACCCGCTACGGCATCCCCACGGTCAACTATGGCCCCTCGAGCGGCCCGCGCGATGCCGAGGGGGAAAAAGTGAAAATCGAGACCCTGGTGGACATCGCTAAGATTTACGCCCTGACCGCGGCCGAGCTCTGCGGCGCCCCCTGAGTTGAGGCGTGCCGGCGGCTAGACTTCTGCGATTCACCGACTTAGAGTTATAACGTCAACAAACGTCAACCTAACGGCCCATGGCTTCTCTCTGAGATTATGCGTCTGGTCACTTTCGAGGATACTTCTCACCGCCGCCGTGCCGGCGCGCTCACCCCC
>JBOGNW010000324.1:0-6469 GCA_050747425.1 Candidatus Acidiferrales bacterium | reverse complement strand
GGCTCGCCCCGAGGGCTCGTCCCGAGGGGGCAGGCCTTACATCTTCTTCGTGAGGGCCTCCTGGCAGTCAGCCAGGACTTGCTGGCTTTCGGTTTCAAGCTGGGTGTCGCCTTTTTCCCGCGCCAGTTCGGCGGCGCGCTGGGCGGCGGTGGCGGCCCGCTCGGTGAACAGCCGCAGCATGCGCAGCTCGTTCAGAGCTTCCGGTCGGTAAATCTTGCTCAGCTCCAGAATGTCCCGCGCCACCCCCAGATAAAACGCCCCCGCCGCTATCTCCACCGGCCCTTCCCCTGCAATCGTTGTCCCCGAATATGTCGGAAATACGCTGAATTGTTGCCAAATGGCGTCCGTTTCCGCCCGCTGCCTTTCTGTTTCTTCCACCCACTCCCCCTTCCGCACTCGTTCGGAGACGGTGGCGGAGGAACCGGGGGCTAGGGGGCGGGGGAGGTCGAAGCGCAGCGGCTCGGTGAGGGGTTGGTGCAGCATGAGGTCGAGCGCTTCCAGGAGTTCAATCGAGCGGCCGCGGGCACGGCCGAAATAATCCATTGCCATGGTGCGCATCTGGGGCGCGAAGGCCGCGGCACTGGCTTGCTGGTGGCCCGCCAGGTAATCCTCTCCCATGCTGGCGAAGCCATGCGCCATGCCGGAGAGCAGAGCGATTCGCAGCGGGCGAGCGCGCCGGGCGGGTTCGCTGCGCGGGGCCTCGCGGGCCACGCGCGCCAGAGTGTCCACGGCGGGTCGGAAGTTGGCGTTGGCAATTTGCTCCTGCGCCAGGGCATAGAGGGCTTCCGGGGTGCGGGGGACAAGCGGCTCTCCGCACCCGGCCAGCAGAGCGGCGCTGAGCAAAAGCCGCCAGCCAATGCTTCCAACACGGCGCCGCTCGGGTGTGGTTGTCATTGCGCGCTTCTAAGCATCGTAGCGGGTCGGGTTGGAGACAGTCAAACCGGCCGGCCCCCTCAGCAGGTCCACGCAAACGGTTAGTTTTCTTTTGGGGCTGGCGAGGCTAGAATCTCCTCGGCCGCGCAGGATAGCGGGTTCATTTCGCTGGTGAGAGTGAGCGCAGGTGTCGACCGCCGACAGCATTGAAATTCTAGAAGCGGAGATCAGCCAACTGGAGCAAGTGGTGGCTTTGCACCAGCGCCTGTTGGGCGAGGCGGTGAAGTCCGAGCCGCTGCCGGCCAACTGGGAGAAGCTGCACAGCTCGCTGCGCTCGGCGCGTGACCTGGCGAAGCGCAACCAAGTCGGGGCTGCCGAGCCCTTGCTCCGCCAGGCGGAGACGGCGCTCGAGTCGGTGCGGCAATGGCTGGCGGTGGGAGACCTGGGCATCAGCCCCTTTACCCTGCGCACCTATCTGGAGAAAAGCCGCCCGCAACAGGATCTGCTGCGCACCTTGATTCGTTACCACCTGGGCAAGAACCCTCATGCGGAAAGCGACCGTGACAAGCTCGATTACCTGCTGGCTGCCTATTTCAGCCCGGAAGCCACGAAGGAGGGCGAGGCGACGCCCGAGGCCTTGCGCCGAACTGTGGAGGAGTTGGGGTCCGGCTTACTGCGCGGTGACTCGCTGGGCGATGCGGCCGGAATCATGCTGCACGAATTCGAATCGTTAACCGCCATGATCGGCGACTTCGGCGATTTCGATCATCTCGTGCAGGCGCGTATGGTGGAGCGAGCGCGAGCGCTCAAGACGAATCTCGGCGAGGAGTTCTACCATCCGCGCGCACTCGCCACGGTGATTCGCTTCAATGTGGCCTTTCGCCGCCACTTTGAGATGCTCTTCCACCAGCAGCTTCGCCACGTGCGCGAGGATACGCGGCGTCTCCTGGACGAGGCCGAGCGGGTGGAGAAGGAGATTGAGGCCGCCTACCAGAGTCTTTCCCAGCCGTCGGCGAAACGGGTGCGACGAGCGGCTCCTGCACGCGCGGAGGCGGGCAGCCCGCCGGCTACCCGGGTTGGGCGTCCGCACGACATCTTGGACGAGCGCCCTTCGCTCGACCGCCTGGTGCGCCGCGGCCAGGAAAAGCAGAAAGAAATGGAGCTGCGCGGCATCATCACCCGCATCACGCGATTCTTGGAGAAATTGACTCCGGAACAGGCCGCCGACGAGATCGTCACTTTTCGCCTGCGGCGGGGGGAGCTGCACGTGAATCGCGTGGAGCGGGAAGCCTTCGCCCACGCCACCACCACCGCGGCGCCGGAGAGCGCGCGCGTCATCCAGTACTCGCTCGGTATCATCGCGTGGGTGGAAGAAGAGCTGGCGCAATACCAGGAGACCCGCGACGACCGCTACCTCTGGAAGGCGCATGTAGACCTGCTCAGCTATGCGGTGGCGCGCAGCGTGGATTTGCTGGCCACCGTCCGCACCCTGCTGCGCGAGGACGCCCCCGCCGCCGAAAGCGCCTGGTTTGCGCCGCTGCACGAGACGGCCCGTCGCCTGGGGGCCACGCTGGCGCGCGTTTATCCCATCTTCGACGAATCTCCCGCGACCTAGAGGCTTTTCCCGCCCGTGCTATAGTGGCCGGCGCGGATGTCGCTTGAACTCGAATCGCCGCTTTCCGCTCTGCCCGGCGTGGGGCCGAGCCGCGCCCGGCATCTGGCCGAGAAAGGTGTCAGCAGCGTCGAAGACCTGCTCTACTACCTGCCGTTTCGCTACGAAGACCGGATTCACTTCAGCCGCATCGGGGAAGTGCGTTCCAGGCAGATGGCCTGCGTTCAGGCCGAAGTGCTGACCAAAGGACTCGTGCGTCTGCGGGGCGGGCGCCGGCGGGGAATTTTTCATCTGGCGGTCGCCGATGCGACGGGAGTGCTCTACGCCAAATGGTTTTACGGCGACTACTTGGAGCGGGTCTTCCGTCCCGGGCAACGCGTGGTGCTTTACGGCAAGGTGGAGGAAGACCCGTATCGTCCCGGGCAATTGCAGATGATTCAGCCGCAGCACGAAATCCTTTCCGGGGGACGTGAAGGGGCCGACTCGACCGAATCGGGACGCCTGGTGCCCATCTACGAAGCGGCGGGGCCGGTCAGCTCGCGGGTGTTTCGCCGGCTCATCTACGAAGCGCTGGGAAAGATTCCCCGGACTCTGCCGGATCCGCTGCCCACCGTGTTGCGCCAGCGCCACGGCTGGCCCGACCGCCGCGCGGCGCTGGGGCAAGCGCATTTTCCAGAGAAAGACACGCCCCTCGAACAGCTCGAAGCCTTTCGCACCCCGGCCCAGCAGCGGCTGATTTACGAAGAATTCTTTTTCCTGCAACTGGGCCTGGCGCTCGAGCGGCGGCGCGCCCAGCAAGTGCCGGGTCTTCCGCTGGGGCTTTCCGACGCCGTCCGCGAGGCCATCAAGAAAATTCTGCCTTTTCATCCCACAGCAGCGCAGAAGCGCGTGCTCAAAGAGATTGCCGATGACTTGCAGAAGGCCGCGCCGATGAACCGGCTGCTGCAAGGGGACGTGGGTTCGGGAAAGACCATCGTGGCTTTTGAAGCCGCCATCATTGCTATGGAGAATGGCTATCAGGTGGCGCTGATGGCGCCGACGGAAATTCTGGCCGCGCAGCACTTCCTCTACGCCTGCCAGCGCTTTGCTCCCACGCGCTACCGGCTGGGGCTGCTGATCAGCAACCTGCCCGCCAAAGAAAAAAAAGAGACTCGCGCGGCGCTGGCCGAGGGCGAGATTGATCTGCTAGTAGGGACGCACGCCCTGCTGGAGAAAGAAGTCGGGTTTCACCGGCTCGGCCTGGTGATTGTGGACGAGCAGCACCGCTTCGGCGTGCTGCAACGGCTGGAGCTGATTCGCAAGGCGCGGCCGGGCGAGGCACAGCCGCACGTACTGGTGATGACGGCCACACCCATTCCCCGCACAATGGCGATGACCCTCTACAGCGACCTTGATCTCTCGGTGCTCGATCAAATGCCGCCCGGCCGCCAGCCCATCGAGACTCGCTGGGTCAAAAGCACGTCGGCGGCTTCGGTTTGGGAGTTCGTGCGCAAGCAAGTAGCGGCGGGCCGCCAGGTCTACATCGTCTATCCCGTCATCGAGGAATCGAAACAGGAGCTCAAAGCGGCGACGAAAGAGTACGAGCGGCTGTCGCGCGAGGTTTTCCCACGTTTGCGGCTGGGCCTGCTGCACGGGCGGCTGGCCGGCCCGGAAAAGGAAGCAGTGATGCGCGCCTTTGCCGGCGGGCGGCTGGATGTTCTGGTCGCGACCTCGGTGGTGGAAGTGGGGGTGGACGTGCCCAATGCGACGGTGATGGTCATTGAGCACGCCGAGCGCTTCGGCCTGGCGCAGTTGCACCAGTTGCGGGGGCGCATTGGGCGCGGCCGCCACCACTCCTATTGCTTTCTTCTGACGCCGGACGAAGTGGGGGAGGTGGCCCGAGAGCGCCTGGACACGCTAACGCGCACCCAGGACGGTTTCGTGCTGGCCGATCTTGACCTCAAGTTGCGCGGCCCGGGCGAGTTTTTCGGCACGCGCCAGCACGGGTTCTTGAATTTCCGCATCGCCAATCTGCTGCGCGACCAGGAGCTGCTGGCGCGCGCCAAGCAGGACGCCTTCGCCTACGTGGCCGAGCAGCCGCCAGGGTTCGCGGAAACAGTCAATCATCTGCGCGGACTCTGGCAGCGGCGCTACGGCCTGGCGGAAGTCGCCTGACGGTTCGCGGATGCGCGTCATCGCAGGTCGCTTCAAGAGCCGCCGGTTGAAAACTCTGGCCGGCCTCAAGACCCGGCCGACGAGCGACCGCCTGCGCGAGACGTTGTTCAATGTCCTGGGGGCCAGCGTGGCGGGCGCGGTCTTTGCCGACTGTTACGCCGGCTCGGGCGCGGTGGGGATTGAAGCCCTGAGCCGTGGCGCCGAATGGGTTTATTTTCTCGAAAATTTTCGCGCCGCGACGCGGGTCATCGAAGCCAATCTCACAAGCCTGGAGGAGAAAGACGGCTACGAGATTCTCTCGCGCGAAGTCCTCTCCGGCCTGCGCGAGCTCGAGCGGCGTCGAGTGCGCCTGGACGTTGTCTTTCTCGACCCGCCCTACCGCGCTGCGGAAGAATACGAGCGAGCGCTCGCGTACATCGGCGAAGCAGAACTGCTTCATCCGGACGCCGTAGTCATTGCCGAGCACCACCCCAAGCAGCCGCTCGCTGAGAGCTACGGCCGGCTCAGGCGCGGGCGGCAGCTCCGCCAGGGCAACGCCGCGCTGAGCTTCTATCGAGTGAAAGCTAAGAGCCCGATTCGTTGCTAGAATGGGCGTTTCGGGAAGATTTACGCGCAGGAGGCACAAGCGGATGAAGCGTCGAACGCAGGTAACTCTGGCAGTGGCGGTTCTCGTAGGAACTGTGGCGGCTCTTTCGGCGGTGGCGGCGAAGAAAGCGCCGAAGTTCACCAAAGGCGTCGATGCGGCCGCGCAGCTCATCACCGGCTCGCTTCTGCGCGCTCACACGGAGTTTCTCTCCGACGACCTGCTCGAAGGGCGTGGGCCGGGCACGCGCGGCGGCGAGCTGGCGGCGAAATACATCGCCGCCGAGTTTGCCCGGATGGGACTCGAGCCGGGCGGCGACGCCGGCAGCTACTTCCAAAAAGCGGCGCTGCTGGGCAAGAAACTCGACACGCCCGCCGACTTGCGCGTGGTGGGCCGGCGGCAGGCCGCGGCCTTCAGATACTACGACGACTTCGTGCCCTCCAGCGGCGTCGACGACAAGCAAGTGGAGGTCGAGGGCGAGCTGGTGTTCGCCGGCTACGGCATTGCGGCGCCGGAATACAAGTGGGATGACTTCAAGGGAACGGACGTTCGCGACAAGATTCTTTTGATTCTGGTCAACGACCCGCCGGCGACCGCGAAAGAGCCGGAGCTTTTTGGCGGCAAGGCGCTGACCTATTACGGCCGCTGGACCTACAAGTACGAGCAAGCGGCGCGGATGGGCGCGGTCGGCGTCCTCCTCATTCACACTACGGAGTCGGCCGGCTACCCCTTCACCGTGGTGCAAAGCTCGTGGACGGGAGAGCAGTTCGAGCTGTTGCGCGAAACGCAGGGGGAAGGGCCGCTGGAGCTGAAGGCCTGGATTACGGACACGGCCGCACGGCGAATGCTGGCGCTCGCCGGGCAGGACTTGGACGCTTTGCGGAAGGCAGCCGCCGAGCGCAGCTTCCGGCCCGTGGCGCTCGGACTGCGCGCCGCCACCGAGATGAATCAGACGCGGCGCGTCATTGATACCGCCAACGTCATCGGTGTTCTGCCGGGAACCAGCCCCAAGCTCAAGGATGAATACGTCATTTACACCGCGCACTATGACCATCTGGGCGTGGGCAAGCCGGTGAACGACGACGCCATTTACAACGGCGCGGCCGACAACGCCATCGGCGTGGCGGCGCTGCTGGCGATTGCCGAAGCGATGGCGGAAATGCCCGGGGGCACAAAGCGCTCGCAGGTCTTCGCCGCGGTGACGGCCGAGGAGGCGGGGCTGCTGGGCTCGGCGCACTACGCGCGCC
>JBOGNW010000323.1:0-15185 GCA_050747425.1 Candidatus Acidiferrales bacterium | reverse complement strand
GGCTCGTCCACCTGGATCACCTCGGCCCCGGCTTTGGCCAGGGCTTCCACTTCGCCCCCCAGCGCCATAGCGTAGGCCCGCACCAGCGCATCGAGCTGCTTGTAGGGCGCGTGCTCGCTGATGCTATGCCGCGCCAGCGTGTAGGCCCCGGTCAGCACGGGTTTGACGGGTTTGTTGATGTTTGTACGCGCAAATTCGTACTCCGAAAGCAGCAATCCATCCTTCCGGGCAATCTCCGCCTCGACAACTGGCTGGCGAAAATAAAAATTGGTGTCGAAAAAGCGCAGCAGGCCGTTGATTCTGACCCCGGCGAGCTTGCCGGCCAGATGCGCGATGGGGTCCGGCCAGCGAATCTGGCCGTCGGTGACCAGGTCAAGCCCCGCTTCGGCTTGCTCTTGAAGCGCGGCGCGCACCATAGCGTCTTCAGCCGCGCGCAAATCCTCGGGCGTCGCTTCTTGGCGTTCGACAGCCGAATGAGTGCGGCGGAGCTGTTGCAGCTTCGCCGTGTCCCCCACGCGCGGATAGCTCCCCGTATTAGTCAGCAAAAGCTTCATCGCTTCCATTCTAATCCAGGCTGGCGGGAAGAGCCGGAGAATTGCTACAATCAGCGTGCCTCGAAACTCCCCCGTGGGGGTGGCGTGTCGGTCGCACGGGCAGTTTTGGGGCAAGACGAAAACTTTCCTACGGGAGCTGACCCATGCAGCGAGAAAAATTCCCTCTGACTCTTCTGGTCTTACTGGTCTTCGCGCTCGCCGGCTGCGGCACGACCGGTGGCGGTGGTGAAAGCGGCAGCACGAGCACGCCGGCCATGGCCAAACCCAAGCCCATCGTCATTCCCGCCGGCACCGAGATTGACGTCCGGCTCACGACCGGGCTGAGCTCCGAGAGCAACTCGGCCGGCGACCCCTTTGAAGGCACGCTCGATAACGCCGTCATGACCGGCGGCCGCGTCGCCATCCCCAAAGGTTCGGAGGTCAAGGGCCAAGTCACCAGCGCCGTCAAGTCCGGCCGTCTCAAGCAGCGGGCCGAGCTTTGGGTCACGGTGACCGAAATCAACGTGCGCGGCAACGCCTACGAAGTCGCCACTGACACCACCGGCCATAAAGAAGGCAGCAAGACTAAGCGCAACATCCTCTTCATTGGTGGGGGCGCGGGCGCGGGGGCGGCCATCGGCGGCGCAACCGGCGGCGGCAAGGGCGCGGGCATCGGGGCGCTTATTGGCGCTGGCGCGGGGACGGCGGGCGCCATGCTGACCGGCAAGCACGACGTCAAGTTTCCGCCCGAAACCCTGCTGCGCTTCCAGCTGGAAAAAGATCTCTCGATTCAGCCCTAGAAGCGTTCACGCGTTGCTGCCTGCCTCAGGTAGGCTGTAGGTCAACCGCTACGTGCTCGGGCACGAGCCGCTTTTCAAAGGCGCGCTCGAGAAGGAGTTCTATCGCCTGGCGGCCGCGCTCGCCGCAGTCCAGCGTCAGCTCGTTGACGTACATCCCCACAAATTTGTCTCCCACTTGGCGCGAAACCCCGCGGCCAAAAGGCACGGCGTAGGCCAGCGCTTCCTCGCGGTGGTCGATCGCGTAGCGGACGCTCGCTTCCACCGCGGCGGCGATGCGCGGCCTAAGCGCAGCGTCAAGTCCACGCCGCACCGCCAATCCACCCAGCGGAACCGGCAGGCCGGTTTCGTCCTTCCACCAGGCGCCCAGGTCAACCACGCGTACCAGCTCGGCCTGGCCGTAAGTCAACTGGCCTTCATGGATGATGAGGCCGGCATCCGCTTCGCCACCGGCCACGGCGTCGAGGATGCGGTCAAAAGGCAGCGCGACCACTTCCGCTTCCGGCGCGTAGAGTTTCAGCAATAGATAAGCGCTGGTAAGCAGCCCGGGTACGGCCACGCGTTTGCGCGTCAACTCCTGGGGGCTGATCGGCTCCCGCGCTACCACTACCGGCCCGTAGCCTTCGCCGAAGCTCGACCCGCAGCGCAGCAGGGCGTAGTGGCGATGGAGGTAAGCATAAGCGTGGAAGCTGATGGCGGTGACGTCGTAGGTGGCGCGCAGCGCCGCCTGGTTCAGCGTCTCGATGTCGGCCAGCACGTGCTCGAAGCGCAGCTCGCCCGCCTCAATCCGCTGCTGCGCCAGCGCGTAGAACATAAAAGCGTCGTCGGCGTCCGAGCTGTGCGCGAGCGTGAGCGTTCTGGCTGTCACTAGCGTCTCACTAATCCCCTGCGTTTTCCGCTCTAGCTTCATCTGCCTCCTCTGCTTCCTCTGAACGCAGGGCTACTCAGGCACCACCACCATAATGTCGTCCCAATGCTTTTCCGTCAGCTCCCAGCGGTGGCTCTCGGCGTCGCGGTGCGGAAGCCAGGCCGTGAACAGCCTGTGCTCGACCTCCTCTTCATGAGCCCGGTCGCCCATGGCGGTGAAGTCGCGCCAGCGCAGGATGACCTTGAAGTCCCAGGGCGGGCCGCCCTGATGAAGAAACGGCCGGTAGATGATGATGTCCGCGAGCCGCCCTTCGCGGCGCAGCTCTTGCAAAACAGGCAGATGGTGCGTGCGGTAAATCTCCAGCCATTCATCGGTCTTTCCGGGGGCGATTTTGTAGTAGCTCTCCACCACCGGACGCATATCGGCCGTGGCCGGCGGCGCCTGCGCCATCACACTCCAGGCCAGCACCCCCAGAGCAGCCACGGCGAGGGCGAGAGACACCAGGCGCGTTTTCATTGTCCCCTCCTGCAAGGACGATCCGTTCAGGAAGTAGCTTCGCCGCGGCTGCCAGAAACGCTTTTCGCCTGGGTAGGGCAAGGCTTTACGCCTTGCCGCATTTCTGGCCTGCCCTGGCGGCACGAGCCTTTCTGTCATTCCGAGCCCTTGCCTGCCTTGGCGGCGAGGAACCTGTTGTTTCAATTCACCCGAAAACACGACGAAGCTAAAACTACAGTTTCGTCGCCGCAACCTTCAGCGGCGCCGCTCCAGCGCCCACCAGGACGCCGGCAGCGAGGCAGCGACCAGCGCCGCCTTGAACAGTTCCCCCGGGAGAAACGGCACCAGACCAAGCCCGAGCGCTCCGGCCCAAGTCATCTCGGTCGTGAGCTTCAGCCAGCCGACACCGGCCGCAAAAATCACCGCCTCAGCCGCCAGCACGGCCCCCAGCCAGCGCCACCAGGCGCGTCGTCCGGCGAAAGCCTCCACCAGCAAACCCAAAACGAATGCAGCCGCGGGAAGAGCCAGCAAGTAGCCCCCCGTGGGGCCGGCGAGGCGCGCCAGTCCCAGTGGCCCGAAAGGAGCAAAAACCGGCAAGCCGGCCGCCCCTTCGGCCAGGTAGAGCACAAGCGCCGCGGCGCTGCGTCGCGCCCCCAAAACCGCGCCCAGCAAGAGCACGGCAAAGGTCTGGCCGGTTACCGGCACGGGGCTGAAAGGCAAAGGCACGCTGATCTGCGCGCACAGCGCCACAAACAGGCTGCCGGTGATGACCAGCAAGGCGTTTTGCGCTAACGTGGCGCGAGGAAGAAATACCTCAACGAGAACGGCGGCCGGCGCGCGCGCCGAGAGTGAAGTCGAGGACGCCATCGTGCGAGATTCTACAACAACCTCCCCCTGCCGCCACCCGAAAATTCTCCATTTGGCTGTGCTAGAATCAACGCCCATGTCGGCTATGGTGGCGAAAAAACCTGTCCGCGTTGGGCTGCTTTTGTTGTCGTTGGCCGCGCTCGCGGCTTGCGGCCGCAGCGACCAGGCCGAGCTGGAGCGCCTGCGGCGCGAAAACGAGGCGCTGCGCTCGCGCCCGGGGGCGGATTCCGCCGCGCGGCCACTGGATACCAAGCTCGCCGTCCATTTTTCCTCCGACCCGCTGCAAGGGTCGCTGGCGGGGCTAGTGCCGGGAGACTCTCTCGTGCAAGTGCAGGCGCGCTTCGGGCCCGAGTCGCGCACCCGCACCTGGTCGAGCGAAGGCCGCCCCATCACGCAGTACGAATGGGACCTCGACGCCGGCCTGACCCTGCGCTGCAATGCCGACCCCAGCGGACGACTGCTGAAGGTGGCCGTGGCTTTTGCCCACCCCCAGGCGGTAGAGATTCGCACCTTGCAGGGGTTGACGCTCGGCCGGGAGACTTACCTCAGCATCCAGCAGCGCTACGGCCCGCTGGTCTTGACTGACTTGCAACTCTGGGGCGTTCAGGGGCTCTATACGGTGGCGCAGCGCGTGCCGATCGGGAACAGCCGCTGGCGGCTGGAGTTTGCCTATCAGTTGCCGCCCGGGCTGGGCGCCGGGCAGCTCGACCGCATCGAGGAGTTGGTGCACCGCCAGCGCAACCCGGCCGTGCTGGAGCCCTACCTCGGAAACCAGGCCCCCTTCCTGGTGGCGCTGGAAGAAGTGCGCTAAGCGCGCCGCGGCGAACCTATTTCAGCGCCGCCACCGCGTCGAGAATTTCTTTGACGTCGGGGACAGTGGGCAGGTCGTAAAGCTTTTTCCAGCGCACGCGACCGCTTTTGTCAACGATGAAGACGGCGCGGCTCGAAATCCCTGGAACCGGGGGGCCGTCGCGGAGCAACCCATACCGCTGGATGACTTCGCCGTGCGGATAAAAATCGCTGCACAGCGGAAAACTCAGGGCGCCGACGGCGTGCTTCTGCCAGGCGGCGTGTGAGGGAATCGAGTCAACGCTGATGCCCACGACCTGGGCATTGTGCTCGGCGAAACGGGCCAGGTTGGCCTCGAGCGCCGGCATTTCCGCGCTTCAAGTGCCGGTCCAGTCGAGCGCGTAGAAAGCCAGCACGACGTTTTTCCGCCCGCGCAGGGAAGAGAGCTTGAAGGTGCCTTTCTCCTCGCCGGTTACGCTAGGCAGCTCGAAATCCGGCGCCTCGGCTCCCACTTCAAGGTCCGCCATAGCAATCCCTCCCGAGTAGCGCGTGAAGAGTCGGGCATTCTAGCACGAGAATGCGTTCGGGCGCCCTTGCACGGTAATGCGTTCAAACGGTAATGCGTTCAGATGACCTTGCATGGTAATGCGTTCAGACGGTCTTAGACGGTCACGAAGAGCCCGGTCACATACATCACCGCCAGCCCCGCGGCAAAGCCAGCCAGGCTCGCCCCGCTGGCCAGCGAGGCGGCGCCGGACTGACGAATCTGGTGGCGGGTAATCTCAATCACTACCTGAAACACGGCGCCGGCGCCGATCGCCAGGAACAGCACCGCCCAGAGCGCGGTATAGGTGAAGGCGCCCATCAAGGTGCCAAGAATAGTCGGCCCGCCCGCCAGCAGCCCCAGCCACACGAGATGCGTCCAGCGGAAGGGCGAGCGAATCACGGGGGCGACTACGGCAATGCCTTCGGTGAGGTTGTGCACCATGAAGCCGACTACGAGCAAGAAGGTGGTGGCAAATTCGCCCAGGGCATAAGCGCCGCCGATGGCCAACCCCTCGCCCAGGTTGTGCACGCCGATGCCAAAGGCGATGCTGTAGGCGAGCAGCAGGCCGGCGTGAGTTTCGGTTTGCTGCCGGCGCCGCTTGAGCCAACCCAGGACAGCGTACAACCCGAGCAGACTGATACTCAAACCGATGAGGATGAGTGCCACACCCTGAAAAGGCCCGGGCACGCGCTCGGCGTTTTCGAGCGCGTCTTCCAGCGCATCTACGCCTAAGAACACCAACAAACCCGCAGTCAAACTAAGGAAAAAGGAGTACCAGTAGCGCGGCAAGCTACGCAGGAAGGGCAGCCAGAGGATGCCGAGAAAGACCGGGATCACGCCCACGTAAACTCCGAGCAGGACGAAGGCTCCCAGCATCTGCGGGCCGGGACGCGGGGTCTCGGCAGCGATTTCGATCTCGTGGGTGAACACCAGGCTGTTAGCGGTGATCAGGACAATCTCATAGGGCTCACCGGGCGTCCAAGGATAGGGAATGGTGACCACGGCGCGGCCCAGGCGGGGAATGGTGGGGCCGGGGCTGACCTCGAACTCCCAACTGGCGCGGTTGGTCCAGCCCACCTGCACCTGCGCCAGAGTGACCAGCTCGGGGCCGGTGTTGATGACCTGGGCCTGGATTTCGCCGGGGCGGAAGACCACGCGCTCGAATTCGATTTTCTCCAGCGGAGCGGGCGAGGTCAGTTGCAGGCCGATACCGCGCTGGAAAAGCAGGAAGAGCACGGCTCCCAGCAGAAGCAGGGGCAAGAGCCCGCTGGCTACTATCAGGACACGGCTGGACTTGAGGCTCGCTGATTCTTTTTCTGTGCTCATCAGCCACTCACCGCCGAGGCCCTTCGACTGCACTCAGGACAAGCAGAGGACGCAGAGAAACAACTAGTGGCCGGCGTGGGCTTTGGCTTGCGTGGGCGGTTCTACCACGCGGAACCAGCCCATCAGACCCTGCTCCATGTGCTCGGTGACGTGGCACTGGAACATATAGGTGCCGGGGAAATCGTAGCGAAACTCCAAGATGCCACGCTCGGCGATGCTGAGGGTTTTGACGTCCGTGTACTCGGCGGGCGTGAGCGTGGTGCCTGAGGGGTAGTACTGGTAGAGGTTGCCGTGCAGGTGGGGCACCATGGCCTCTTCGAACATATTGAGCACATACAACCGCACCGGCTCGCCGCGCTGTAACTCAATGGGGTTGTCGGCGTACTGGAAGGCGCGGCCGTTCCAAGCGTAGAAGTCGGCTTCGCCGTCGCGGTCGATATCAAACGCGCTCATCACCATGGCCAGTTCTTTCATGGGCGGGCGGCCCTTCTTGGGATCGATGATGAGCATTCCGTAGAGGCCGTTGTGGATGTGCTGCGAGGCGGGCATGGAGTGGCAGTGATAGGGCATGATGCCGTAGGGCTGGGCGATGAACTCATAGATGAAGGACTGGCCGGGCGACACCAGCTCGAACACGCCGTCCATGTCGGCGGGATGGATGCCGTGGAAGTGAATGGTGTGGGGCACGGTGCCGTGATTGACCAGGGTGATGCGCACCTGCTCCCCTTCGCGCGCCCGCAGCACCGGCCCGGGCACCGTGCCGTTGAAGGTCCACGCGTTCACCTTCACTCCGGGGGCCACTTCATACTGGACATCTTCGCGGATTTCAAGCGTGTATTCGCGCACGCCGTTCGGGGCCGGCTCGGGCGGAGGCGGCATGGGGTTGAACACCTGGCTCGGGTCAAAATGGCGCTGGCCGGGGTGCTCATACTGAAAGGTCTCGCTGCCCCGCGTCGGAGGCAGGTGATGTCCGTGGCCGCCCGCGGAAGTTGTGGGGCCGCTCTTGGTGTCGCCACTCACAGCCGGACGGCCGGGAGCGAGCAGAACCCAGGCCACGGCTGTGAGAAGCAGGAATACTAGAGCGGGAAGAACTCTTTGCCAAGCTCGCATCGCCACCACCTCACCCGTAAAAGTTAACCTCGATTAACAACAATTATGAATACCACTTAATATAGGAAGTGTCAAGGGGCGGGCTAGAAGAGGGAGGGCAGCTCGTACTGGATTTGCAGCACCAGGCCCCAGTCGGGAGCGCTGCCTGTCAGCCCCACCGGAAAGGCAAAGCCGATTTCCGCCAAGCGCCCGGCGCGGCTCAGAAAGCCATAGCGGAGGCCGGGGCTGAAGAGCAACGCGGTGGAGCGCTCGCGCGTGCCGCCGGCGAGTGAATCTTCGCGGGCGCCCGCCAGCTCGAAGAAAACGTGGATATCATGATTGACACCCTCGGCCGCAGGACGCTCCAGCGCGCGCCAGCCGAGAGCGGTCCCCCAGGCAATGCGGGTCAAATCGAACTTCGGCCCGGAGCTATCGGGGAAGGCTGGGACTCCAGGGGTCAGGCGCAGGTTGGCCGAGCTGATGAGAAAAAGCGGCCCGCCCCAATCTTTGGCGACGGCCAGGTCCCAGGCGTAACCGACTTTGCCGGTTCCGAGACCATTCCGCCGACTGGCGAGGGGTGCAATCACCTGCGGCCCTGTGGTCAGCGTGAAGGGTGCCGAGTCCTCGCGGAGCAGCCGGTAGCGAACCCCGAAGAGCAGGTCGTCGGCGCCCCCCCCGGAAAAAGTGGTGACGCCCAGAGTGCGCTCGCGGACCGCCAGGGCACCAAACTCGAAGTCTGCTTCCAGCCGATCCGTCAGGCCCCACTCGAAGCGTCCTGCCCCCTCGTACTCGCGGGCGCTGAAACCTGGACTGCGCGCAAGGAACCAGCGGTTGGCCCAGATGATTTGCGGAGAATTTTTCTTCTGGGTATAGGGGCCACCGGTGAAGAAGAAGAAATCGGGCTCTTCGGGCTCATCGCTGGTGGCGGGCGGCTGGGAAAAGGCCGGCGTGGCCAACAACAGCCAATAGGCAAGCCACAGCCAGCGCCGTTCGGCCAAAAGGACCTCTCCCCTCCCGGAAGTTAACTCGAGTTAAGAGGAGAGATTTATGCCGGTGAACTCCACTGTGTCAAGAGGAAAGTGTTCCCCCGACTAGCCGAGGGCGCGGGCGGCACGCCGCGGGTTAGCCACGCCGAAAACGATGGCGGCGCTTTTCCCCCCGCGCGCCACCGAGCCGTAGGCATAGTTGATGTTGATGCGGGCTCGGGCCAGCTTGCGCGAGGCGCGCCCCAGCACCCCGGGACGGTCGGGCAGGTTGGCCACGACCACGTCTTCGAGCCGCGAGCGGATGCCAGCCTTCTGCAACACCCGGCGCGCTTTGGCGGGACTGTTGACCAGCAAGCGAATCTGCCGCTGCGGGCCGGAAGCGTCCAGCCCGCTGATGTTGATCTTGTTCTTGGCCAGTGTTTCCCCGATGGCGGCCAGGACGCCGGGGCGGTTAGCGACGGTGATGGTAAGTTGCTTTGTGACGGGCATAGGAGCCTCCTTGCGGACACTTCCCCACAGAATGGGTTTATGCTGCCACAAAAGCTCCGGCCTTCACAAGGGGCTTGCATCAGCCGGCCCGACTGCGCTATAGGTTCCCCTTTCCGCGGGAGGCGGAAATGGCCGAGCAGCTCAGGGACGACTGGGGGGGGCGCGGCGAGTGGGAGCCCCCGAACCGCGAAGCCGCCTACTTCTACGGGCTGTTCATGCGCGGCCACTCGCTGGAGGAGTTGCGCCGCGATATTGATGTTCCTGACCAGGTGCTCTCCCGCTGGCAGCGTCTCTGGCGGCACGACCCCTACCACCGGCGCCGCCTGGAAGAAGTCTTGAGTTACCGGCGGCAGGTGTTGACCATCTTCAACACTCTGGTGTCGCTGGAAGTGGCGCTCTCCCACCTGCGACAGTAAGCGGGCTTCCCTTCCCGGCTCGATCTTCAAAAGCGCGTCAGGTAACGAAAAGAAAAGCTGCGCCCGGCGGCATCCAGCCCCCAACTGATGCCGCGGTAGTTGCGGTCGGCAAGGTTTTCGAATTCAAACAGAAAATCGTGGCGCTCCCGCAGGGAAAATCCCCCGCGCAGGTTGACCGTGAGGTAGCCCGGCACAGTGGTAAACAGCGGCGCCGAGTCGCCTCCCACACCCAGCACGCGGTCCTGCACCTCGGCCACGGTTTCACCCGTGGGACCAAGCAGGTCGTCGGCCGTTCCGAAGGTCGCATCCGGCCCGGGCTCAATCAAGCCCCGCACTGTGGCCCCGTGGAAAAAGAAGCCGGCGATGCTGTCGCGCGTGCGGGTGGCTCCCGTGCGCCGGTCTTCGAGATCAAGGGTGGAAAGACGGCTCTGGCGGCCAGCCACGTGGAGGTAGGGCTCCAGCCAGAGGCGCCACTTGTTGGGGGCATAACGAAGCTTGAAATAGCCATCGGCGGGCGGGGTGCCGCCTTCGATGTTGGGCGGCCGTCCGGTGGCTTTGTCCCAAGCGCGCACGGCCGTGAACACGGTCTCGACCGACCAGGCCGGCGCCAGCTCCAACCGCGAGAAGTGCTCGAAACCACGCAGGCGGACGTTGCCGAAGTTGACGCGCACTAGCACGGGGTTGGGTGAAGCGGCCACGAACACCACGCCGTTCGAGTTTTGCGCGATGATGGGCTGCCCGCCGAGGGTGAGGCCAACCGCCCCCGGCGGCAGAATCAGCGCCTGCTTGGTGATGGTGTCCGAGAGATCGTTCACAAAGAACGAAAAATTGGTTTGGAGGCAGCGGCTCTGATAGCGCAGAGCGGCTTCGTAGGTCAGGCTGTGCTCGGGCTTGACCTGCGTAACCGGCCGACCCAGCGAGAGGGCGCTTGAATCGGCTGTCGAGCCGACCGTGGCGCCCAGCCCGGCGACATCCGGGGCCGCCACTTCGAACCCCGAACCCGTCAGGCCCAGCGTGCCCAGGTCGGTCATGTGCGGGGCGCGGAAACCGCGGCCAAGATTGGCGGCGACGCTCAACCCTTCTGCGGGAAACACCACCGCGCCGGCGCGAAAGCTGAGGTCGGAAACTGTGAGCGCATCGTCCGGCCAGAGGCGCTCGCCGCCGACCAGCGGGCTGTCGAGCGCTCGAGCGCGGTAGGCGGCTCCGCTGTAGCGCAGGCTGCCCACCAGCCGGAGCTTCCGGGGAACGGCTTCGAAGATGTCCTGGACGTAAGCGCCTCCGCTGCGATAGCGGGCGTGGTCGGGTACGCGCGGGCGGCGCAGGCTGACGCTGTCGGTTACGGGGTCGAAGCTGAAAGAAGGGGCGCGAAGTCGCTCGTGATAAAACTCGCCCCCCAACAGAAAAGTGTGGTGGGTCCGCCATTGTTTACTGGCCTGCGCCTGAAGGCCCTGCGCGCCGGTGCGCTCGTATTCATGGTTGATGCTGGACTGGGGATCGCCCTGGCCGCCCTGATTGACGCGCTCTTCGCGCTGGGCGTTGAAGGAGTAGGCCGCCGAGAAATGATCAAACCATCCGAGTTGCAAGCTCTCATAACGCGCGTAAAAGAAATCCAGCATCAGGTTGCGCAGGTCGGCGATGAGATTGCCGTCTCCGCCCAGCAACTGGTCGTAGCGCTTGCCGCCGTCTTGCTGGCTGCGGCTGTAGTGCGCGGTCAGGGTCCTCCCGGGCACGAGCACCCACTGTAGCTTCAGCAGCCCGCTGTACTGCGTGAAGGCCGTATCGGGCAGGCGGTGGTGGCCGAGGATATCGGAGCGCAAGCCGAGGAAGCGGGTGACCGCGGCATGGGAGTCAAGGGCGTCGCCCGGGCGCAGTGTGTTGATGCGGCGGCCCGCCAGGTTGGTGAAAAGCCAGAGGCGGCGGGTGGCGAACGAAGTTTCGAAATCTGACCCGTAGCTCAGGTCGGCGCTGTTGAAGGAGATGCCCCAGGCGCCCTGCAGCACCGGACCGTCCGTGGCCAGCGCGGGAGCCGCGGTCAGAAACTCCACACTTCCCCCCAGCGCGTCGCTGCCATAGACGGCGCTATTAGGCCCGCGAAGAATCTCGATGGCGTCAAGCTGAGTAGGCTCAACCAGGCTCAAGAACGTGTTGATTCCTCCGCGCGCCGCGGCGGTAGAGTAGCGCACGCCATCCACATAGACGTTCACTTTGTTTCCCGTCAGGCCGCGAACGAAGACTCCCGCCACGCTCGGGCTGGTGCGCTGCAGATGGACGCCAGCTTCTTCAGCGACAGCCTGAGCCACCACCGCCTTCGCCCGCTCCAGAATCTCCTCGCGCCCGATGACGTTGACGGGCTGAGGCACGAGTTGCGTCTCTTCCGCCTGCCCGGGAGTCGCCGTGACCGTCACTTCGGTCCGTACCGGCTCAGGCGAAAGGGTTACTTCCAGGGAGTGCGCCTCTCCGGGCCGCAGGGCCAAGGCCAGCCGCTGCGGCGCAAACCCCGGCGCGCTGACAACCACGAGGTAGCTTCCGGGCGGCACCGGGGCAAAAGTAAACTGCCCTTCGCTGTTGGTGCGCAGCGTTTCCACAACCGACTGCTGGGCGGTCAAGAGCGAAACTTCGGCGTCGGCTACCACGCGGCCCTGCGAGTCCCGAACGGCTCCCGAAACGGGCAACAGATTTGACGCCGCCAGAGACAGACCCACAAACAGAGAAACAGCAGCCGGAAGAAAGAGAGGCCGAGCCAAAACGCCGCCACTCGGTTGCTTGCCTTTGTGGGCTAGCACGTGACGCCGGAGTTGTTCAGCGGGTGACGCGAGCGGGCTCACTGGCCGGGGCCGCGGGGGCGCCGCCGCGCCGCTCGCGTGGGAGGTAATCGCGCCGCGACGGGCCAACGTACACCTGGCGGGGCCGGGCGATTTTCTGTTCGGCGTCGAGCAGCATCTCTTGCCACTGGGCCAGCCAGCCGGGCATGCGCCCAATGGCGAAGAGCACGGGGAACATCTCCACCGGAAATCCCATAGCCTGGTAGATGATGCCGCTGTAGAAGTCCACGTTGGGGTAGAGGCGGCGTTGGACGAAGTAGTCGTCCTGAAGCGCGATGCGTTCGAGCTCCAGAGCGACGTCGAGCAGCGGGTTGCGCCCGGTGACCTCGAAGACCTGGTCGGCAATCTGCTTGATGATCTTGGCGCGCGGGTCGTAGTTCTTGTAGACGCGGTGGCCGAAGCCCATCAGCCGCACGCCTTCGCCCGCTTTCACGCGCTCAATGAACTTGGGCACATGCTTCAGCGCGCCAATCTCGCTCAGCATGCGCAGCACGGCCTCGTTGGCCCCGCCGTGCAGCGGGCCGTAGAGAGCGGCGGCAGCCCCTGCGGCGGCGCAGAAGGGATCGACGAGCGAGCTGCCTACGCTGCGCATGGCGTTGGCGCTGCAATTTTGCTCGTGGTCGGCGTGCAGGATAAAGAGCACGTCCAGCGCCCGCTCCAGCGCCGGATTGGGGGTGTATTTCATTTCGCTCATGCGGAACAGCATGTTGAGGAAGTTGCCGGCGTAGCTGAGGTCGTTGTCGGGCTGGACGAAAGGCAGCCCGCGGCTGTGCCGGTAGGCGAAGGCGGCCAGCGTCGGGGTTTTGGCGATCAGCCGGTCGATTTGCTTGCGGCGCACCTCAGGGTCGCGCACCTGCTTGGCCTCGGGGTAGAAGGTCGAGAGCGCCGCCAGCGTGCTCACCATCATCCCCATGGGGTGAGCGTCGTAGCGAAAGCCTTCCACGAGCTTCTTGACGTTCTCGTGCAGGAAAGTGTGGTGGGTGATGTCAAAAGTCCACTGCTGGTATTCGGCCTGGGTGGGTAATTCTCCGTACAGCACGAGATAGGCGGTTTCGAGAAAGGTGGATTTCTCCGCCAGTTGCTCGATGGGGTAGCCGCGATACCAGAGGATGCCCTTGTCGCCGTCAATGAAAGTGACCTGGCTGCGGCAGGAGGCGGTGTTGGTAAAGGCCGGATCATAGGTCATCAGCCCGAAGTCATCGTCCTTCACCTTAATAGCACGGAGGTCGAGGGCGCGGATGGTACCGTCGGTGATGTTGACTTCGTAACTCTTGCCCGTGCGGTTGTCGGTGATGGTGAGTGTGTTCTTGGCCATGCGATGACCCTCGTCGGCAGCTCCCGCCCTCTCCCGGAAAAATCAATGGTAGGGCGGAAGGCAGGCGGAGTCAATCCGGAAGGAGGGCAGCGAACATTTTGTGCCCAGGCTCCGTACTATTCAATGAAGGGAGACGGAGGAGGAGACTGCCATGCTGAAGCTTCTGGTAGGGTTATTCGTGCTGGTGTTCGTGCTGCCGGTGGTGCTGGCGGTAGTGGCGCTGTTGCCCCTTCTGCTTGTTGTCTTGCTGCCGTTGTGCTTGCTGGGCATCGGCTTCGGGCTCATCGCCGCGGTGATCGGGGCGGTGGTGGCAATACCGGCCAAGCTGCTGGGCTGCCTCTGCCACCTCTAAGTCGCCGAGGACATGAAGATGACGAAGTTCCTTCTGTGGCTGATTCTGTTTGTCCTCTGCTGGCCGCTGGCCGTGCTGGCGCTGGTGCTCTATCCGCTGGTGTGGTTGCTGCTGCTGCCCTTCCGCATTGTGGGAATCGCCGTAGGGGGCGCGCTGGCGTTCCTGAAGGCCCTCATCTACCTGCCCGCGCGCGTCCTGAGCGGTCCGAGCCACGCGTAGACTTAGTATTTGGGGACGCGGGGGTCAACCTGGTCGGACCAGGCCAGGATGCCGCCCTTCAGGTTCCACACCTTGCGGAAACCCGCCTTGCGCAAAAAATCCACCGCCTCCGCCGAGCGCTTGCCCGAGCGGCAGTGGGAGACGATGGTGCGCGCCGAATCGAGCTCGTGGACGCGCCGCGGCAGCTCGCCGAGCGGAATCAGATAGCCCCCCAGATGGCAAATCTGGTACTCGTGCGGCTCGCGCACATCGAGAATGAAAATGTCCTCTCCGGCCTCGAGCCGCTTCTTTAACTCCACCGGCTCCATTTCTGGCACCTGCACGGTGGGGACCGCTTCCTCTCCCCGAATCCCGCAAAATTCGTAGTAATCAATCAACTTGGTAATTGTCGGACGAGCGCCGCAGGCCGGGCAGTCAGGGTTCTTGCGCAGCTTGAGCTCCCGAAAGCGCATCTTGAGCGCGTCGAAGAGCAGCAGCCGTCCCTTGAGCGGCTCGCCCGCCCCCAGAATGAGCTTGATGGTTTCATTGGCCTGAATCGAGCCGATGATGCCGGGCAGCACACCCAGCACGCCGCCTTCGGCGCAGCTCGGAACCAAACCGGGCGGCGGCGGCTCGGGGTAGAGGCAGCGGTAGCAGGGGCCGTCCTTCAGCGCGAAAACCGTTGCCTGCCCCTCGAAGCGAAAGATACTGCCGTAGACGTTGGGCTTGCCCAGCAGCACGCAAGCGTCGTTCACCAGATAGCGCGTGGGGAAATTGTCGGTGCCGTCCACCACGATGTCATAGCCGCGCAGGATGTCGATCGCGTTTTCGCTCGTGAGCTTGGCTTCGTGCAGGACGATCTGGATTTCCGGATTCAAATCTTGGAGCCGCTCCCGCGCCGCTTCCAGCTTCGAGCGGCCCACGTCCTTGGTACCGAAGGTGACCTGCCGCTGGAGGTTGGTGAAGTCCACGCGGTCGAAGTCGACCAGCCCGATCGTGCCCACGCCGGCGGCTGCGAGATAGAGTCCCAGCGGCGCGCCCAGTCCACCGGCGCCGATGAGCAGCACCCGGGCCTGCTTTAGCTTCAACTGACCGTCCAGCCCCACCTCCGGCATGATGAGGTGGCGACTGTAGCGGAGGATTTCCTGCTGCGAGAGCTTCGGCGCCGTGGCCGCCTCCGGCGTTTGATTCTTCACCGTGTTTTCCTTGCTCATTTGCTTGCCCCTTACTTGCTCAGCCGCAACCCCTCGTAGGAAAGAAAGGCCGCCACTAGCAGCGCCGCGATGCTGATCCAGC
>JBOGNW010000322.1:0-2620 GCA_050747425.1 Candidatus Acidiferrales bacterium | reverse complement strand
TGCGCTGGAAAAGTTCATCCAACACCCCGTAGCCATTTCCCGTATAATGCCGCTCGCACCCAGGGGGAGAAAGAGCTGAGGGGGTAAAGCCTATGGGCACACAACCGATGGCGGGCGTGGCCCGCGTCATTTCCGAGATGGTCAAAGGGAAGACCGAGTTCAACCTCGAGTTGGGGAAGATGGTGGCGGGGGCCATCGCCAAGAGCTTCAACGTCAAGGCGGAGGACGTAGCTATTCTCAAGTTGAGTCCCAATGGGAAACAGCTCGAGTTTGTGGTACCGGAAAAGCTAGGCAAGATCGGTACCATCCCCCTGACCAGCACCCGCGCCCTGGCGGTGCGCACCTTGCGCGACAAGCGCGCCGAGTTCATCAATAATTTCCAGGCCGCCGAGCACCACACCGTTTTTGAGGCCGTCAAGCTCACCAAGGAAGGCGCCGATCCCATCCAGAAGATTCTGAGCGTGCCCATTCTCGCAGAGGGCAAGCCGGCGGGCATCATCCAGGTCTCCCGCAAAGGTAAGACGCCGGGCGCCGCCGGGGCGGATTTTGCCGCCCAGGATTCGACTAACCTCGCCCAGATTGCCGGCGCGCTGGGTCCGTGTCTCAAGCCCGCAGAAAAGTGAAACAATCTGCCGTGCTGGGCCGCCGCGCTGTGATGGTGTCTCTCGGCATCGCCCTGCTTTTGTGGGCGGTTCCACTTGGCGGCGATACGCAGGCCCCAGGGAGCCGGCCCGCCGAGACGGTTCGTGTCATCGTGCTGGGCACCACCGACATGCACGGCAACCTCCGGCCCTACGACTACCTCGCCGGCAAGCCCGCCGAGCGCGGCTTGGCCAAGGTGGCGGGCTACGTCAGGCAGGTGCGCTCCCGCCAGCCCAACACGCTGGTAGTGGATTCAGGCGACAGTTTCCAGGGCAGCCCGCTTGCCTTTCTCTCTGCCATGAAGTTTCCCAGCGAGCCGAACCCGCTGGTGGCGACGATGAACGCCATCGGCTACGACGCCATTGCGGTCGGCAACCACGATTTCGAGTTCGGGGCGGAAACCCTGTGCCGGTTGAGGAAGGAAGCGCGGTTTCCGATTCTGGCGGCCAACGTAGTTTCGCCGTCAGACGCCGTCTGTTCGCAGTTTGCGCCCTACGTGATCCGTCAGGTGGCGGGGGTGCGGGTTGCCATCCTGGGGATGGTGACGCCGTCGACGCCGCACTGGGTGCCGCCAGAGGACCTCCAGGGGTATGAGTTCCGCGACATCGTCGAGACGGCCCGGGAATACGTCCCCCGGTTGCGCCGGCAGGCCGATTTGGTGCTCATTGTCGTGCACTCGGGCTTGGGGCGCGGCGTCGAAGCCGCGCTGCCGCAGGAGCAAGAGTTCCCCGAAGAGAACCGCTGCTTGGACCTGGCCCAGCAGGTGCCGGGCATTGATGTAATCTTCGTCGGCCACTCGCACGGCGAGCTAGCTGGGCGCGAGGTGAACGGTGTGCTGCTGGTGCAGGCCAAGTATTGGGCGCAGTCGGTGGCGCAGGTGGAGTTCCTTCTTGCGCGCCACAGCGACCGCTGGAAAGTGCGTGAGCGCCGCAGCCGCGTGGTTCCTATGGATGCCGCCATCGCCGCCGACCCCGAGGTTCTAGAGTTGACGCGCGCGGCACACGAGCGCACCGAAGCCTACCTCAACACGGTGGTGGGACACCTGGAGCACGACCTCGACGGGCGGACGGGACGTTTCGAGGACCACCCGCTGGTGGACCTGATCCAGCGAGCGCAGCTCCGCGCCACCCAGGCGGAGGTCTCGCTGGCGACGCTCTTCTCCAACCGCTCCTACATGCGCGCCGGGCCGGTGAGGATGCGCGATGTCTATCGGCTCTACTATTACGACAACCGGCTCTACCTGGTGGAAACCACCGGCGCGCAGCTCAAGCAGACACTCGAATACGCCGCGGGCTACTTCCGGCAATTTCCCTGGCCGCAGGGCACCCTGTTGCTGACCAACTTTCGCGGGTATCACTACGACATGGCCGAAGGCGTGAGCTACCGCATCGACCTCAGCCGGCCGCCAGGCGAGCGCATTCTCGATTTGCAATTCCAGGGCGCGCCGCTCGCTCCCGATCGCCGCCTACGCCTGGCGCTCAACAGCCACCGCTGGTCGGGCGGCGGCGGCTACGAAATGATTCGCCACGCCCGGATTATTCGCCGCGCCGGAAGAGACGTGCGCGAGCTGATTGCCGATTACCTGCTGGAGCACAAGCAGGTTCCCCCCGAGGTCAACCACAACTGGGCAATTTTCCCCGCCGCTGCCCGCGACGCGCTGCTGCGCGCCGTCTCGCCCGATTAGGCGGCGGTTCCTCGCGCCGCCGGAAAAGCAGATCCCTCGACTTCGCCCTTCGGCCTGACCTGGCGGCAGGCGGGGCTCCGCTCCCTTCGAGTTCCTCAGGGCAAGCGGGATGACAAAATCTCGCTAAACTGAGATGACGCAGGAAGAATCTGTTAAAGCTTCAGTCGTAGTACTCGGTGCCGAGGTGGGTGATGAGGGGCTGGCCGCGCAGCCAGCGCAGGGTGTTCTTGAGTTTCATCAGTTGGATGAAGAGGTCGTGCTCAGGGTAGAGCTCGGGGGCGCACATCGGCGACT
>JBOGNW010000321.1:0-5693 GCA_050747425.1 Candidatus Acidiferrales bacterium | reverse complement strand
GGTACGGGGGCCGCGGCGCCGGCAGCGGCCGGGGCGCCGGAAGGGGCCGGGGCGGCCCCGGCAACGCCGGAGGGAGAGGCGGTGGCGCGCCCCGAACTGCTGCAAGCGCGCAAAGCGGTCGAGCTGGCCGAGCGCAGCGGGGTCGCCAGCCTGCCGGCGGAGGAGAAACGCGCCCAGGAATTGCTGGCCTACGGAAAGACTTTTCTTACCGACGCGGAGTCGCGAGCCGGCCAGGCGGAGCGCGACGAGGATGTAATTCTCCAGTATGCGCGCATCGCTACCGAGCTGGCGGAGAACGCGCGCGGGCTGGCCGTGGGCGCCACGGGAGGCGGGGCGCTGCAACGCTTGACGACGGAGCTAGAGGCGGCCAAAGCGCGGGAGGCCGCGGCGCGCGCCGAGTTGGCGAAGGCGAAGCAGCAAATCACCAGCCTCGGCGACCTCCAGACTCAGCTCGAAGCCTCTCTCGACGCCGAGCGCCGCCGCACCCGCGAGCTGGAAGGCCAGGTGCTGGCGCTGCGCGAGCAAGCCAGCCTGCTCGAGAACCAGGTGACCAACGTCCAGCAAGGCTCCTCGCGCCTCCAGGCCGAGCGCGGCCAGCTCTGCGACGAGTTGCGGCGCCAGCTTGCTTCCTTGGGGCAGCTCAGCCAGCGAGGCAATGAGATGGCGCTGGCGCTGGCCTCCGACATTCTCTTCGACTTCAACAGCTACGACCTGCGGCCGGGCGCGCGCGAGAACCTGGCCAAGTTGTCTATCCTCGGCCTGCTGCTCTTTCCACAGGCAGCGCTGCGCTACGAAGGCCATACCGATTTAGTCGGGGAGGAGGACTACAACCAGTGGCTTTCGGAGCAGCGGGCGCTTTCCGTCTACCGTTACTTCCTGGAAGACGGCTTGAGTCATTCCCAGATCCCTGATGAGCGTACGGACCTCGAGGCGCGAGCCGGCGCAGTCGAGCAATTGCTGAAAATGAGCTTTAACGCGGCCCGGCGGCAGGCGGCTCAGCGGCAGGAGCTTCTGGGCAATCTCGCTGGTGTCGTCGTCGGAAAGGGGATGCGCGAGCCGCTGGTGGATGAGCGCGGCGCCAACGAGCAGAACCGCCGCGTCACCTTGATTTTTCCCCAGACCACCGCGGGCGGGCTGACGTCTCTGTGCCCGGCCGTGGCCCCGGCGCCATGAAAGGAACGCCGAAAGCCAAAAAGCTGCGCGTGGGAGTTCTCTTCGGCGGACGCTCGGGCGAGCACGAGGTGTCGCTGGTGTCGGCCGCCTCGGTGATGCGCGGGCTCGACCCCGAGAAATACGACGTGGTGCCCATCGGCATCACGAAACAGGGCCGCTGGGTTTTGCCACGCGGGCGGCTGGGGCTCGCCTCTCTGAGCCACGGGCAGCTTCGGAGCGCTCTGACGAATGGCTCCGGCGTAGTGTTACCGGCCGAGCCGGCGTCGGGCAGCCTGATGCCGGCCCAGCCGGCTGAAGTTCTGGCGCCCGAGTCGCTGCGGCTTGACGTCGTCTTTCCTGTCTTGCACGGCACCTTCGGGGAAGACGGCACCGTACAAGGACTGCTGGAGCTGGCCGCCCTTCCCTACGTGGGCGCGGGCGTGCTGGGCTCGGCGCTGGGGATGGACAAGGAAGTGCAGAAACGACTCTTTCTCCAGGCGGGCCTGCCGGCCACCAAACACGTCTGCCTGCGGCACCACGAATGGCAAGCCAACCGCCGAGCGGTCGTCACCGCCGTCCGGCGCTGCTTGCGGTATCCGCTGTTCGTCAAACCCGCTAACCTGGGATCTTCGGTGGGGATTAGCAAAGTGCATCGAGCGGGCGAGCTGGCGGCGGGCGTGGAGCACGCCTTTGAATTTGACAGCAAGATTCTCATCGAGCAGGGAATTGCCGGACGCGAAATTGAAGTTTCGGTGTTGGGCAATGAAGAGCCGCGGGCCTCGGCGCCGGGCGAGGTGATTCCGGCGCGGGAGTTTTACGACTACACGGCCAAGTATCTCGAAGATAGCACTCGATTCATTGTCCCGGCGCCACTCACGGCGCGGCAAAGGCGGCGCTTCCAGGAGCTGGCCGTGGCGGCCTTCCGCGCCCTGGAGTGCGAGGGGATGGCGCGAGTGGATTTTCTCCTCGCCGGCCGCACGGGAGCCATCTACATCAATGAGGTCAACACCATTCCCGGCTTCACCGCCATCAGCATGTACCCCAAGTTGTGGGAGGCGAGCGGCGTGCCCTACGGCGAGCTGCTCGACCGCCTGATTGAGCTGGCGCGCGCCCGGCACCGGGAGAAGAGCCGGCGGCGCTTTTCCATCGAGCTGCCCGCCCAGCGGGGCGGGGTCCTGAAAGAGTAACTCCCCTTGCATCCTGCCGCCTCTTGACAGCATCCTATCACCTGGGATATTAACTAACTGGTTAGTTAAGGCTATGGCCCGTCACCGCAATGCCCGCGCCGCCCTGCTGGCGGCCGCCGAGCGCCTGTTCGCCGAGCGCGGCCTAGCCGGCGCCCGCACCGAAGAGATTGCCGCCGCCGCCGGGGTCAACAAGGCGCTGCTGCACTACTATTTCGACACCAAGGAGAAACTCCACCGGGCGGTGTTGGAGAATCTCCTGGAACAATTCTTGGCCAGTGTGCGGCCCGCCTTCGAGGACGTCAGCGAGCCGCGAACGGCTTTGTTTGCCTATGTGGAGCGGCACTTCCGTTTTCTGCGCGAGCACCCGAACTACCCGCGGCTGTTTCAACGCGAGCTGATGAGCGGCGGACCGGCGCTGCGCACGCTGGTGCGGCGCTATCTGCGTCCCGTCTACGAGGGACTAGGGCGGATTCTGCGGGCGGGCATTCGCCGGGGCGACTTCCGCCGTGTGGACGTGGACAACACCGTGGTCTCGCTCATCGCGCTGACAGTGTTCTATTTTGCCGCCGCCCCCGTGCTCAGCGAGATTTTCGGCCGCGACGTCTACGACGAGCGGCTGGTCAGGGCCCGGCAGCGCGCGGTGGAAGATTTCGTTCGCTACGGCCTGCTCGCGGCCCCCGCGGAGAGGAAACGATGAAACGCAAACCGTTTTTCATCCTGCTGAGCGCGATTTTCCTGGTGAGCCTGAGCCTGTTCAGCTATCTCTACACGGCGCCGCGCGACCGCGGCGTGGTGCTGATTGGGGTCGTCGACGGGACCGAAGTCATTATTTCGCCGCAACTCGCCGGCCGTCTGGTTCGGCTGAATGTGGACGAAGGCACGGCGGTCGAAGCCGGACAGGTGCTGGCCGAGCTGGACACGGCCGAGCTAGGCGCCCAGTTGGACAGCGCCACGGCCAGCGAGCGGAGTCTCGCGGCCGGAATCGCCGAGACCGAAGCCCGCCTGGGTTGGACCGACGCTTCTACCGCGGCCGGGCTCGACAAAGCTCAGGCTACTGTTGCTTCCAGCCGCGCCCAGCTTGAGGAAGGGCAGGCTGAGCTCCGCCGCGCCCAGCTCGACAACGAGCGCGCCACCCAGCTCTTTCAGGAAGGCGTTTATTCCGAGCAGCAGCGCGACCGGGCTCTGGCGGATTACCAGGCGGCGCAGGCGCGCGTAGCGGCCCTGGCCGACCAGGTGAAGGCCGCCGACGCGGCACTGACCGCGGCGCGGGCCGACCGCCAGCAAGTGGACGTCCTGCGCAAGCAACTGGCCAGCACACGCGCCCGCCTCGAGGAAGCGCAAGCGCAGACGGCGGAAGCCGAAACCCGTCTGGGCTACGCCACCCTTCGCGCCCCGCTCAAAGGAATCGTTTCGGTGCGCGCCGCGCGGCAAGGAGAAGTGGTGCAGGCCGGCCAGCCTATCGTCACCCTGATTGACCTTGACCACCTCTGGGTGCGTGTTGTGGTCCCGGAGACCTACGTGAACCGCATTCGCTTGGGCGACCGCTTTCCCGTGCGCCTACCGGATGGCCAGCAGGTGGAGGGGGAAGTGTTCTTCAAGGGCGTGGAATCGGACTTCGCCACCCAGCGCGACGTCAGCCGCAGCAAACGCGACATCAAGGCTTTCGCCCTGAAGCTCGCCATCCCCAACCTCGAGCGGCGCCTCTACGTGGGGATGACCGCCGAGGTGCTGTTGCCGTTCGAGGACTGAGCTATGGCGGCGGCGATTGAAGTCAACGGCCTCACCAAGCGCTTCGGCGATTTTACCGCCGTCGACCAGGTGAGTTTTTCCGTGGAGCCGGGAGAGATTTTCGGCCTGCTGGGCCCCAACGGCGCCGGCAAGACCACGCTGATTCGTATGCTGACTACGCTGATCGAGCCCAGCGAAGGCGAGGCGCAGGTGAACGGCTTTGATATCCGCCGCCAGCCGAACGAAGTGCGCAATAGCATCGGCGTCATCCCCCAGGGGATGACCTCCGACCTCGAGCTTACGGCCGAGGAAAACCTGATGATTCACGCCAAGCTCTACGGCGTCCCCGCCGAGCGCCGGCGGCAACTGGCCGAAGAGCTTCTGCACGCCGTTGATCTGGGGGCCTGGCGGCACCAGATGGTGCGGAATTTTTCCGGCGGCATGCGCCGCCGCCTGGAAATCGCCCGCGGGCTGATGCACAGCCCGAAAATTTTCTTTCTCGACGAGCCCACCACCGGCCTCGACCCCACCTCGCGCGCCGCCGTGTGGGAGATGATTGTGCTGCTCAAGCGGCAGAGCGACCTGACCATTCTGCTCACCACGCACTATATGGACGAAGCCGACCGGCTCTGCGAGCGCGTGGCCATCGTGGACCACGGCAAGCGCGTGGTGCTCGACACCCCGGCGCGCCTCAAGGCCAACGTCCCGGGCGGCAACATCGTCGAAGTGCAATTCGACCGCACCCCCGCCGCGTGGGCCGAGCAGGTGAAGAAACTGGCCGGCGTCCAGCAGGTGACGCAGCGCGACGGCATCTACCGCATCGCCACCGACAACGGCGCCCAAACGGCCAACGCCCTCTTCGAGGCCGCCCGAGCGGCCGGCGTGGCGGTGACCTCGCTCTCGGTGCAGTCCACCACTCTCGACGATGTGTTTGTGCACTACACCGGGCGGGCCCTGCGCGACGAGCTCTCTGAGAATTTGAAAGACTACATTACCCCGATTTATCGCTGAACCGGAGGTTGCGGAGGAGACGACCATGCATCGCTTGCTGGCCATCGTGGAGCGCGACCTGCGCAAGTTCTGGCGCAGCCCCACCCTGATGGTGGTGTCGATGATTTTTCCCCTGGCGCAACTGATCATTCTGGGCAACGCCTTTGGCGGCAAGATCAAGCACCTGGACGTGGCCATCGTGGATCAGGACGGCGGCGCGCGGGCGCGGGATGTGCGCGAGCTGATGGCGAGCATCGAAGCCAACCCGCAGACTTTCGCCGTGCACGATTACGTCAGCTTGCCGGAGGCGGAGCGCGACCTGCGCTCCGGGCGCGTGGCCGCCATTATTCACATCCCACCCTATTTCTCTCGCGACGCTTACTCGGGCAACCGCCCGCGCCTGGTTCTGGTGGTGGATAACACCGACAACTTCAAGGGCGACGCCGTGGGGCAGCGCATGGCCGAGCTGGTCGGGGTGCTGAACGCGCCCGAGGTGGACCCGCACCTGGTGCGGAAGATTCAACTCGAAATTGTTGAGACCTACGGCTACGTCGAGTACATCAAGTACCTGCTGCCCGGCTCCATCGCTATGTCAATTTTCATGATGGCCATGATCAGCGGCGGCATTCTCTACAT
>JBOGNW010000320.1:0-3551 GCA_050747425.1 Candidatus Acidiferrales bacterium | reverse complement strand
GCGGTGTCAATGAACTTCTCTAGCTCCTGCGCGCAGGCGACGTCGCAGGTGGGATAGGTCAGCCCCAGCGGGCAGCGGTAGCAGTAGCAAGGGGCGATGTGGCCCCACTCGGGTAAGAGCGGCGCATAAGGCTCCCGTCGCTTGACGTTTCCGGAAAGGGCGAGCGCTCCGAGCGTGGCGCCGTGGTAGCTCTGCCAGCGGGACACAATGCGGGTGCGGCGCGGCTCACCGCGCTCGAGCCAGTACTGGCGGCAGAGCTTGATAGCAGTTTCGACAGCTTCCGAGCCGCCCGAGGTGAAGAATACGCGACCTTCGCGGAAGTTGGCCGGGGCGAGTGCCCGCAGGCGGGCCGCCAGCCGCTCGGCCTCTTCGGTGAGGAATTGCGAGGTGTGCACAAAAGCCAGGCGACGCGCCTGCGCCGCCATGGCCTCGCCGATGGCGGCGACGCCGTGGCCGATGGTTACGACGGCTGCCCCGCCAGCGGCGTCGAGATATTTTTTCCCCCCGGCGTCGAAGAGATAACACCCTTCGCCCCGCACGGCGCGGGGGTAGCTCTTGCCAAAGTAGCGGGGGAAAAAAGCGGCGCTCATCCTGCGCCTACCGCCGCCAGCTCCTCGCGCAGGATGCGTAGCTCCTCGGCTGTGGGCGGCTCGGTGGTGCCCAGCGGTGAGGCCACGCGCAACGCCCAGCCGGTGTTCTCGCGCACGTGGTCGAGAGTGGCGCCCGGGTGGAGCGATTCCAGCACCAACTCGCGTGTGTCGGAAGAAAAAGTCAGCACGCCGAGGTCGGTGATGACTACTTCCGGCCCGCGCCCGGGAAGGCGCAAGCGCTGGCGGGCGTCGCCGCCGCCGAGATAGCCGGGGCTGGTGATGAAATCCACGCGCTCGGGAAAACCGCGGCGCTTGTGCTGCATCACGATGAGCACCCGGCGCGCCAGCACGGCAATCTCGCAGGCTCCGCCCGAGCCCGGCAGCCGCACCTTTGGTTTTTCATAGTCCCCGATGACGGTGGTGTTCAGGTTGCCGAAGCGGTCAATCTGCGCGCCGCCGAGAAAGCCTACATCAATAAGGCCCCGTTGCAGATAGTACTGGAAAACTTCCGGCATGGAGCAGACGCCGACGGCACCGGTGACCAGCGCGGGGTCGCCGATGGAAACCGGCAGGCGCGCGGGTTGCGCGCCAATGGCGCCTGATTCGTAAATCAGCACCAGGTTGGGGCAGCGGGTGCGGCGGGCCAGGTTGACCGCCACATTTGGTATACCAATGCCAACAAACACGACTTCACCGTCGCGCAGGCGGCGCGCCGCCGCTGCCACCATCATTTCGTAGGTCGTAAAGTCGTTCTTCATCAGTAGCCGTAATTGACCGGCTCGCAAAAGGCCGGGCGGGCGCGCAGGCGCTCACAGGTGTCGCGCATCCGCTCGCGGTACTCCTGGCGGCCGACGACGCCATAGACCCAGTCGTCGAGATAGCGTTGGAGCGTCACAGGGTCGCACGAGACTTCATCCCAGCGAACGTAAAAATCATTATCGCGGTCGTAGTAGCCCTGCACATAGGAGGGGTGGGCGCCGAAGGGCTCCACCACCACGGCGTCCACTCGGAAGCTGGGAATCAGGGTGCGGTTGGGGTCGCGCCGGATGATTGCCTCGGGAACGAGTTCTTCGACGACAACGACGACGCGCTCGGCGGCGAAGGCCACTTCCTTGAGTACGCCCATCAGCCCCCAGACTTGAGTGTTGCCCTGATCGTCGGCGCGCTGCGCGTGAAGGATGGCCACCGTGGGCGCGAGCGCTGGCACTGACCACAACTCTTCGCCCGTGTGCGGGCAGGTTACGGGGCGGATGTTGGGATTGGCGCGCGGCAGGTCGGAGCCGGCGAAGTTGCGCGTGGGGAGAAACGGCAGGTTAGACGCCGCGGCCTGCAAGCGGAGCGCCAGCCCGAAGTGCGAGTACTCTTCCAGCTCGAGGGGGCAGGGCTCGCCGCGCTCGACCGCGCGGCGAAAGGCGTGCAGCGGCCCCACGCCCGGGTTCCCCGCCCAACTGAAAATCAGCTTGCGGGCACAGCCAGCGGCAATCATCTGGTCGTAGAGGAGATCAGGGGTGAGCCGCACCAAGGTCAAGTCGCGGCGACGCTGGCGGATGATCTCATGCCCCGCAGCGAAAGGAATCAGGTGGGTGAAGCCTTCCATTACCAGCGTGTCGCCATCGCGCACGAAGCGGCTGACAGCTTCCTTCATGGTTATGACTTTCGACACGGCGGCCTCGTCGCCCGTGAAAAGAAAGGGCATTCTAGCAAATTCGACCGCGACTGGTGATAATGGGCGCTCCATGAAAGCCTTGATTCGGCTCACGTTGCTGCTCGCATGCACGACGCTCACGGCGGTAGCGCAGGACATTGTCGTTGAAAAAGATGTGGCGGTGCCGATGCGCGACGGCGTCGTGTTGCGCGCCGAGGTCTGGCGGCCAGCGGGGCCGGGCCCCTTCCCGGTGCTGGTCTACCGCACACCCTACAACCGCCAGCCGGCGCAGCGGAATTCCTCCATCTTCCCCAAAGCCGTCGAGCGCGGCTATGCGGTAGTCATTCAAGATGTGCGCGGGCGCTACGGCTCCGACGGCGAATACCTCCCCTATCAGCAGGAAGGGCGCGACGGCTATGACACTATCGAGTGGGCCGCCGCGCAGCCGTGGTCGAACGGCGCCGTCGGCACCTTCGGGCTATCTTATCCCGGCGCGGTGCAGTGGCTGGCGGCCCTCGAGCGCCCCCCGCACTTGAAGGCCATGGTTCCGGCGATGACTTTCGCCACCCCTTCGAACTTCTGGTATTCGGGCGGCGTGTTCGACCTCTCCTGGATTGCCTGGATCTGGAACAACATCGCCCCTAATCAACGCGTGCGGAAAAACCTTCCCGGGCCGCAGAGCGGTGAGGAGGCGCGCGCGGAGTGGGAGCGCTCGCGCGAAGCCCTGCTAGGCCACCTGCCGCTCAGCGAGCTACCTCAGTTGAAGGACATCGCTCCGTATTACTACGAGTGGATGCGGCACCCACCCGGCGAAAAGTGGTGGGACTGGGCGGAACTCCGCAACAAATACGACCGCGTGGGGGCGGCGGTGCTCAACCTCTCGGGCTGGTACGACGAAGCCTATGGGCCCGACGGCGCGCTCAATAACTTCAACGGGCTGGTGGCGGCGCGCAAGAACCAACCCCACCCGCGCACGAAGGTCATCATGGGCCCGTGGGTGCACGGCGTCAGCACTATCGCCGAGACCGCGGCCGGCGAGCGACAGTTTGGCCCGGCGGCCAAGCTCGACTACAACGAGCTGATTCTGCGCTGGATGGACCACTACCTGCGCGGGATTGACAACGGGGTCGAGCGCGAAAAGCCAGTAGAGGTTTACGTGATGGGAGCCGACCGCTGGCGGCAAGCCGACCGCTGGCCGCTGCCGGAGACCCGATTCACGCCCCTTTATCTGAACGGTTCCTCAGAGAAAAAGAAAAGCCTGCGCTGGGAGGCGCCGAAAGAAAAACAGGCCTCGAGCGCGTTTGTCTCCGACGCCG
>JBOGNW010000319.1:0-3877 GCA_050747425.1 Candidatus Acidiferrales bacterium | reverse complement strand
CCGGGCCACCTTCAGCAGCCAGGTTTCCGTCGCCTTCTGGCCAATGGCTTCCTGCACCTCCGGGGTGATGGGCAGAACTTCGAAAATTCCCGTGCGGCCCACGTAGCCCGTGCGCCCGCACTCCCCGCAGCCCTTGCCGCGCACGAAGCTGGCGTCGGCGTCATCCCAGCCCAGGCGCTCGAGATACTTCTCGGCGGGCCGGTAGGATTCGCGGCAGTGCGGGCAAATGGTGCGCACCAGCCGCTGGGCAATGATCAGATTCAGGCAGGAGCTCACCAGGAACGGCTCCACCCCCAGGTCAATCAGGCGGTAAACGGTCCCGATGGCGGTGTTGGTATGGAGCGAGCTCAACACCAGGTGCCCGGTCATGGCGGCCCGGAAGGCAATCTCGGCTGTCTCCTGGTCGCGAATCTCCCCCAGCAGGACAACGTCAGGGTCCTGCCGCAAGATGGAGCGCAGACAGTTCGCGAAAGTCATCCCCGCTTTGGGGTTCACCTGTACCTGGTTCACCCCCGGGAGGTGATATTCAATTGGGTCTTCGATGGTGACGATATTCAAATCCGGCGATTTGCGCTGGGCCAGGGCCGCGTAAAGTGACGTGGTCTTGCCGCTGCCGGTGGGACCGGTCACCAAAATCATTCCCTGCGGCTGAGCCGCGGCGTTCAGCAGCGCTTCGCGGCCTTTCTCATCCAGGCCAATCGTGGAGATGTCCGGGATCCCCTTGCCCGAACCCAGAATGCGCATCACCACCTTCTCGCCGTCGCGGGTGGGCAGGGTGGAAACGCGAATATCCACGCGCTGGGTGCGGAAGTTGACCCCCAGGTGGCCGTCCTGCGAACGGCGGCGCTCGGAGATGTCGAGGTTGGCCAGAATCTTGATGCGGGAGACGATGCCGGCTTGCAGCCACTTGGGCAGCACCATCACATCGCGCAGCAGCCCGTCGACGCGGTTGCGAACGTGAATCTCGTTTTCGGCGGGCTCGATGTGGATGTCGCTGGCGTAATTGCGCAGCGCCTCCAGAATGACCAGATTGACCAGCCACACCACGGGGCCGGTCTCCGCGGCCCGCCGCGACTCGCCTTCATCAAGATCAATCTCTTCCCCGTCGTCCTGGCACCATTCCAGCTCTTGGCTTTCCCAGGTGTTGCGCACCACGTCGGCCAGCGAGCTGCGACTCGAGTAGCACCGGTCCAGCTCGGCGAGGATTTCGCTGCGCGTGGCCACCACCGGCAGAACCGCGCAACCGGTGCGGAATTCGACCTCGCGAATCGCCTCCAGGTTGGCCGGGTTCGCCAGACACAAGACCAGTCTGTGGGTTTCAATCCGTAGAGGCAGGCAGAGAAAACGGCGCGCCAAGACTTCCGGCAGCGGCTCTAGAGTGTGATCGACAATCTCCTCCGCCAGCCGCACCCGCCGCAGCCGCAACTGCCGCGCAAAAAGATCAGCGACAACCTCTTCGGGCAGTTTCTTGACTTCGAGGACAAGATCCCAGAACGAGCGCTTCGACTCTCGCACACGCCGCTCCAGCGCCTCCAGCTCCTCGCGAGAGAGGTACTGAGAGAATAGACTTCGAACTTCCTAGTTCATTGACTCTCCGCCACCCTAAGTAACCTGGGAGGGTTTCACCCCCACTCCCTCCAGCAAGAAGCTGCGTGCAGGCCTATAGCTTCGCGCCAACCGGCGGAAGTGTCAAGTATGCTGTGGTAGTGTGCCCACCCCTCGACCGCTGTACTAGGAGGGAGGTATGACCTCCTAGGAAAGGTGACTAATGGCCTATTCTAGTCGTTCCCGTTTTGGAACTTGCTCGCTTTCGGCCTCCTCAGCGCCTACTGGTTTGACGTTTGTTGGCGTTATCATATGAATTTAAGGGGGCGCAATGAAGTTCATTCCTTTCCGCATCGTGCGCAGTTGTCCGCACTGCCAGAGCGTCAATGTGCGCCGCTCCCGCCGCAAGGGATTCTTTGAGCGCTTCCTGCTGCCGCTGCTGCTCGTGCGACCCTACCGCTGCCAGAAATGCGACCTGCGCCATTACAATTTCATTTTCAGCCGGCGCGACTCTGGAAGCGAAAGCTAAGGCCAGGCGTGTTCGGAAGCCACCAAGTCGTCATAGACAGCCGCCATAGAAGCCACCATTCGCTGGGGGGAAAACACGTCGCGGGCTCGCGCCCGGCCTGCTTCCCCGAAAGCGTGTCGCTCGGCGGGGTCGAGAAGCAATTGTCGCAGGCGTTCAGCCAAGGCCGCGGGGTTCGCGGGGGGAACCAGCCAGCCCGTGCGCCCCTCTTCGACCAGTTCGGGCAGGCCGCCTACGCGACTGGCGACGACCGGCAAGCCCGCCGCCATGGCTTCAAGAACGGCCAGACCAAAACCCTCTTCCAAGGAAGGCTGGGCGTAGACATCCCACCGAGCCATCACTGACCCGATTTCCTCCTGCCAGCCCAGAAACTTGACGCTCTCCTCGATACCTTGCAAGCGCACTTCACTCTCTAACGCTGATTGTTCAGGCCCGGCGCCGGCGATTTCTAAGCGGACATCCGGCATAGAGGGGCGCAACACAGCTATGGCCGCAATCAAGTGCCGAACGCCCTTGATGGGCGTCAACCAGCATGCCGTGCCCACGACGCGCCCTCTCCTTTGCTCGGAGGCAGAGCTACCGGGTTGCCCCGAAGGAACTTCGACACTGGGGTAAATGATCAAAGGGCGGACGCCGGGGGCGCATTCGGCCACGGCTTGACCCACGGCTATAGTTACGTCTGTGTTGGAGAGACGGTAGCGAATGGGGCGGGGGTCCGAGGATCCTGAGGTGCGGGCATGGAGGTGCGTGACGATGCGCGCGCCCGTCACCTTCTGAGCCACCCAGCGCACGGAGCGCCCTCCCCAGTGCTGATGGATGATGGAATAGTGTCCCCCGCGCAAGGCTCGCCAGAAGCGCCCTGTCCCCAGAGGATCGCGGCGCACTCCTTCCCAGGGAACTGCGCGAACCTGCACGCCGGCTTGGGACAACGCATGGCTCAGCGGGCCGTCGCCGCCCAGAAACCAGGCATGCAGCTCGTACTTTCGGGAGTCCAAGCCGCGGGCCAGAGACAGGACAAAATGAACCTGAGCCGTGCCTTCGCGGCCGGCTGTCCCGAGGAGGTGTAAGACTCGGTGCGGAGTGGTTCGTGCCATACCTTTAGGAGTCCCCGCCTCGCGCGGCTCTGCTGATACGTCCCAGCTAAGCCTTGGCTCCCCGAATCATGGCTAGTCCTTGTCGGAGCCGCGTCCGCAAACGCAATCGCTCGCGGAGACGAGCGAGAGGATTGTATCCCCAGCGCACACGCCAGGCCAACGCGGCCCGAGACTCACCCGGCAGGACCATGGTGCGACGCAGACGGTACAAATCTCCGCACAAGTTGTTGAGGCCTTCCTCGCAGGTAAAAGCCAGTTGAAAGCTGCTCCGAGTCGCCGCCAGCGCCTTCTCATCGTACTCCCCATAGGGATAGGCAAACGAGACGGCTGGACTGCCTAGGATTTCCGCCAGCTCTTTGGCACTTTCGGCTATTTCTTCCTGCAGTTGCTGAGCCGGGAGTGTTGTCAAATCGGGGTGCATGCGGCTATGGGAACCGAACTCGATGCCGCGGGTCGCCCACTCTTGGATTTGCTCGCGGGTCATAATCGGCAAGGCTCCCCATCCCTGTGCGCGGTCCCAGGCGTTGTCCTTTCCCACCTGCGCGGTGACGACGAAAACCGCCGCGCCGAATTGGTGGCGTTCGAGAACGGGGAAGGCATACTCAACCAAGTCGCCGTAGGCATCGTCAAAAGTCAGCATTACGGGCTTTTCGGGCAGAGGAGTCCCCTTGTCGTGCCAGGCGAGCCAGTCCGAAGGCCGGATTCCCACATA
>JBOGNW010000318.1:0-3948 GCA_050747425.1 Candidatus Acidiferrales bacterium | reverse complement strand
CTGCCAACCGCTTGGCGGAGTTCCAAGCATGCGCTCGACGTCGCTGGAATTCATAAGTTGTCTCTCCTTGCTTTGGCAGGGCGGGGCTTGAGCCCCGCCGTCTCAAACTCCGCCAAAGGAGCGGCTTCAGCCGCTGAGGTAGTCCTGCCCCGGCTAGATGTTCACCGTCAGCCCGCGCACCGCATTGACGCCGTCGGCCATCGCCTCCCACAGCGTCGGGTGGGCGTGCACCATGGCCATCAAGTCGTCCACCGTGGCCTCGAGCTGTAGCGCCGCCGTAGCCTCGGCGATGATTTCCGTGGCCTGAGGCCCGATGATGTGCACGCCCAGAATTTCGCCGTACTTTTCGTCGGCCACCACTTTCACGAAACCCCCGTGCGCCCCGATAATCGAAGCCTTCGAGTTCCCCAGAAACGGGAACTTGCCCACCTTGACCTTGTAGCCTTTTTCTTTGGCTTGCGCTTCGCTCAGCCCGATGGACCCAATCTGCGGCTCGCAGAAAGTCACCATGGGGATGCGGTCGCGGCGCACCGGCACCGCCGGCTTGCCGGCCATCCGGGCCACCGCCACCAGTCCCTGCCAGGCGGCGGCGTGCGCCAGCCAGGGCATTCCGACCACGATGTCGCCGATGGCATAAAGCCCCGGCTCGGCCGTCTCCATCCACTCGTTGGTGTGCAGGTAGCCGCGCTCCACCTTGGCTTTGGTTTTCTCCAGCCCGATGCCTTCCGTCAGCGGCCGCCGTCCCACCGCCACCAGCACCACCTCGGCGGCGAGTTCCGCTTGCTTGCCATCCTTCGAGTAGGTGAGTGTGATGCCTTTGGGCGTGACTTTGGCGGACTCAAACTTGGCGCCGGTTTCCGACTTGATGCCGCGCTGCTTGAAGTGCTTGGCCAGCTCGGCCGAGACTTCTTCGTCTTCGTTGGGGACCAGCCGCGGCAGCATTTCGAGAACCGTCACCTCGGTGCCGAAGGTGTGGTAAATGGAAGCAAACTCCACGCCCACCGCCCCCGCCCCGATGACGATCATGGATTTTGGAATTTGCTTCAGCTCCATCACCGAGACGTTGGTCAGCACCCGCTCGCCGTCTTCCGTCAGCCCGGGGAGCAGGCGGGCATCGGAGCCCGTGGCCAGGATGATGTTCTTCGCCTTCACCTCCTGCTTTTTCCCCTTGCTCTCCACTTCGATTTTGCCGCCGCCGGCGAGCCGGCCGAAGCCGGTCAGGGTCTCCACTTTGTTCTTCTTCATCAGCATCGCCAGGCCCTGCGCGTGCTTGCGGACCACTTCGCGCTTGCGCTCAATCATCCGCGGCCAATCGAGCTTGGCGCCGCTGACCTTGATGCCGAATTCGTCCGCCCGCTGAATGTAGTCGTAAATCTCCGCCTGGAAGAGCAGCGCTTTGGTGGGAATACAGCCGACGTGCAGGCAGGTGCCCCCGAATTTGTCATCCTTTTCGATGACCGCTGTTTTCAGGCCGTACTTGGCGGCGCGAAACGCCGCCGTGTAGCCGCCAGGGCCGCTGCCGATGATTGCCACGTCGTAGTCGCCGTTTGCCACCGTCTTACCTCCGCGCTGCGTTCCAGGGTCGGCTGCTTTCCGGGGGAATGCTTGACTCTAGCAGTACGCCGCCAGCGCGGCAAGTCAGGCGGCGGCGCCGTGGCACTTCTTGTACTTTCTGCCCGAGCCGCAGGGGCAGGGCTCGTTGCGCCCCACTTTGGCGGCGGCGCGCACCGGCTGCGATCGGGCCGGCTCGCTGCCACCCACGAAGCGCAGCTCCGACTCCTGGCGCTGCCGCCGTCGGGCAAACATCTGCTCTTCTTCGCTGAGCTGCTGCGCCACCGGCTTCATCAAGAAGAGGTAGCGCAGGGTTTCCGAGTCCACGCGGTCGAGCATCTCCTCGAACAGGTTGAAGGACTCGCGCTTGTATTCGACCAGCGGGTCTTTCTGCCCGTAGCCGCGCAGGTTGATGCCTTCCTTCAAGTGGTCCATGGTCAGCAGGTGGTCTTTCCACTGCGCGTCGATGATTTGCAGCCGGATGATGCGCTCCAGGCGCCGCACCTGCTCGGCTCCCAGTTGCTGCTCTTTTTCCTCGTAGAGGGCTTGCACGCGCTCGAGCACCTTGCCTTCCAGTTCCTCGAACGAAAGCGCCTCCGGGTCGAGCCCGTTCTGCTTGATGTCGAGACCAAACTGCCGCCAGAGGTCTTGCCGCAATCCGTCGAGGTTCCATTTCTCCGGATGGACATTCTTGGAGCAGTGCGTGGCCACGATGTGCGCGGCGAAGTCGGCCGCCATGGAAAGAATTTCTTCGCGCAGGTCGGCGCCTTCCAGGATGACGCGGCGCATGCCATAGATAGCCAGGCGCTGCTTGTTCATCACGTCGTCGTATTCGAGCAGGTGTTTGCGGGCTTCGAAGTTCTGCGCCTCCACCGCTTTCTGCGCCGCCTCGATGCGCTTGGAGATGAGCCGCGACTCGATGGGCACGCCTTCTTCCATCCCCAGCCTCAGCATCAAGCCCTTCAGGCGCTCGCCGCCGAAGATGCGCATCAGGTCGTCTTCCAGCGAGAGATAGAAGCGCGAGCTGCCGGGGTCGCCCTGGCGGCCGGCGCGTCCGCGCAACTGGTTGTCGATGCGCCGCGCTTCGTGGCGCTCCGTGCCCAGGATGTGCAGGCCGCCCACGCCGACCACTTCATCGTGCTCGGCGTCGCAGTGGGTTTTGAATTGCGCCGCGGTGCTCGTCCACTGGGCCTTCGGCATCTGGAAGAATTGGTTCTGGTAGTAAAAATAGAGGTTCTCGTCGTCGCTGCCGTAGCGTTCTTCCCCGGGTGGCAGCGGCTGCGCCACTTGCTGCCCGACCTCCGCTTCCTTGGTCATGAATTCCGGGTTGCCGCCCAGCAGGATGTCGGTGCCCCGGCCCGCCATGTTTGTTGATATTGTAATGGTATTTTTTCGCCCCGCCTGCGCAACAATGTACGCCTCTTTTTCGTGGTGCTTGGCGTTCAGCACCTGATGGGGAAGGCCGGCGCGCTTGAGGAGTTCGGAGAGCCGCTCCGATTTCTCAATCGAGATGGTGCCCACCAGCACCGGCTGGCCCTTGGCGCTCAGCTCTCGAATTTCCTCGACCACCGCATTGAACTTTTCGCGCTCGGTGCGGTAGACCACGTCGGCGTACTCGTGGCGGATGAGCGTGCAGTTGGTGGGGATGACGATGACGTCCAGGTTGTAAATCTTCATGAACTCGGCCGCTTCGGTTTCTGCCGTGCCGGTCATGCCCGCGAGCTTCCTGTACATGCGGAAATAATTCTGGAAGGTAATGGTGGCCAGGGTCTGGTTCTCGCGCTCGATTTTGACTCCCTCTTTGGCCTCGATGGCCTGGTGAAGGCCGTCCGACCAGCGCCGGCCGGGCATCAGCCGGCCGGTGAACTCGTCCACGATCAGCACTTCGCCGTCCTTGACCATGTAGTCCACGTCGCGCTTGAACAGCGTGTGCGCCTTCAGTCCCTGCTGGACGTGGTGCAGGGTTTCCATGTGGATGGGGTCGTAGAGGTTCTCGACCCCCAGCAGTTTCTCCACGTGGGCGACGCCGCCTTCGGTGAGCGCCACGCTGCGGTGCTTTTCGTCTACGGTGAAGTCTTGCTGGGGCTCGAGGCGCGGGATAATGCGGTCGATGCGGTAATACTTGTCGGTGGATTCTTCCGAAGGGCCGGAGATGATGAGCGGGGTGCGGGCCTCGTCAATCAAAATGGAGTCCACCTCGTCCACGATGGCGTAGTGGTGGCGGCGCTGCACGCAGTCGCCCAGGTCGAACTTCATGTTGTCGCGCAAGTAGTCGAAGCCGAACTCGTTGTTGGTGCCGTAAGTGATGTCGGCGTCGTAGGCCTCACGCCGCTCGTGCTCGGGCAAGTTGGGCACGATCACGCCGACCGTCAGGCCGAGGAACGTGTGGATGCGCCC
>JBOGNW010000317.1:0-13569 GCA_050747425.1 Candidatus Acidiferrales bacterium | reverse complement strand
GGAAAAATCCTGGCCCTTCTTCGTAGCGGGTGATGGGGTAGTAGGCGCGATAGGTGAGGTGAGTGTTGAGGTCGAAATAGAACCAGCCACCGGGGCGCAGCGCCCGGGCGACGGCGCGGAAGGTGGGGAGAATGTCGGACTTGCGAGTGAGATGGTTGATCGGGTTGAATTCGCAGAGCACTACATCCACCTGTTCGGGCAGGCGAAACGACCGCATGTCGGCGCAGATAATGCGAACGGGGACGCGGGCTTGAGCCACCTCGGCGCGGGCGCGACGGCACATCTCACGAGAGAGGTCAACGCCGTAGACGTGGAGGCCGCGGCGGGCCAATTCGAGGGCGGTGGAGCCCATGCCACAGCCGAGATCGCACACGGAGCGCACGCGGGGCAAGATGTGGCCGAGAATCTTCTTACGAGCGTGGCGGTTCATGGCGGGCGCGATGCCGACTATCTGGTCGTAGAAGCGGGGCAAGATGGTATAGGGCGGCTTGGAAGGGATTCGAGCCATGAGGCGGGAGAGAGTAGCACAAGAGGCGGTGGCCGGTGGGAACGAGTCTTGAGACGGAGTGACGGGGATTGACTTTGGGAGTAGACTGGCAACCAGCCGCTGTCTGAGCGGAGAGGTTAGCCGTGGGGGATCGCAAGTACCGCCAGCCGGGTTATCAGGACCACGAGTTTGAAAAGTCGGGCGGCGGCGACAAATCGAAGAAGAAAGCCCCCAAGGCCGGAGGCGCGAAGTGGCAGCAAATGCAGAGGACCGGCCCGGTGGCGCCGCAGATGCCGGGGCGGCGCGTCGCCTCCCGCTGCGCAGCATGCGGCACAGTGCTGCCGGCGTTAACGGAGCCGCTGGGGCAGTGCAGCAAGTGCGGCGCGGAGCTGCACTCCTGCAAGCAGTGCGAACACTTCGACCCCGCGAGCCGTTACGAGTGCACCCAACCCATCCTTGAAAGAATCCCCGAAAAGACGGCGCGCAATGAGTGCACGTTCTTTTCCCTCCGGGTAATCGTCGAGCGCGAGACCTCGACCGCGAGCCAACGCCCCGGCGACGCCCGCCAAGCCTTCGAAAACCTTTTCAAGAAATAAGGGCTTTGGGTAGAGCTTCGTGCCTTCTACAGCCTAGCGCTACAATCATCCCCAGTTTCTGGCTGACGGAGGGAGCTATGCATCGTCTCTGCCTACTAGGGCTGCTGCTCGTGAGCCTTCTGGCTCAAGGAGCCGAAAAACCGCCATCGCAACCACGGCCCCGAGCTCGGGACCTTGGCATTGCGCCCGGGGTGTTCGCCCCGGGCCCTCTCAACGCTATCACCGACGTGCCGGGCGTGCGCGTGGGGCACTTCACTCTCATCGAGGGAGAAGACATCCGCACCGGCGCCACCGCTATCCTTCCCCATCCCGGCAACATCTTCCAGGAAAAGGTGCCGGCGGCCATCGTAGTGGGCAACGGGTTTGGCAAACTCATCGGCTCGACCCAGGTCAATGAGATGGGCGTGCTGGAAACGCCAATCATTCTCACCAATACCTTGAATGTCTGGGAAGCCGCGGCCAGCCTGGCCGACTACACCCTCGCCCAGGCCGGGAACGAGCAAGTCCGATCCGTAAATCCGGTCGTGGGAGAGACCAATGATGGCGGCCTGAGCAATATCCGCAAGCGCCCCTTGCGCCGGGAACACTTCCTCGCGGCGCTGGAGGCGGCTAAGGGCGGGCCGGTGGAAGAAGGCTCCGTGGGGGCAGGCACCGGCACGCGCGCTTTGCGTTTCAAGGGCGGTGTGGGCACCGCCTCGCGGCGACTTCAGGAAGAACTCGGCGGCTACACGGTGGGAGTGCTGGTGCAGACGAACTTCGATGGCGTGCTGTCCATGGAAGGAGTTCCAGTGGGCAGAGAACTGCGGCCATTGTCCTTCAAGGACTACCGGGGGCAGTACTCGGTCCAAGACTACGCGGAACCGGGCAACGGTTCTTGCATGATCGTGGTGGCGACCGACGCGCCGCTCGAGGCCTGGCAACTTCGGCGCCTGGCTTGGCGGGCCTTCGCCGGAATGGCTCGGACCGGCTCCGACTTCTCCAACGGCAGCGGCGACTACGTAATCGCTTTTTCGGTCTCGGAGTCCGTCCGCATCGCGCCCCGCGCGCCCTCCCCTACGGCTACGGTGACCTTGCTCCGTGATCCCGACGCGCTTTTCCGGGCGGTCGCCGACGCCACGGAAGAAGCCATCTACAATTCCCTGCTGCGCGCGACCACCGTCCGCGGCTACCAGGGCCACGAATCGCAGGCCTTGCCGATCGATGAACTGGCGCGCCTCTTGAAAAAGTACGGCCGGGGAAAGTAGACCGAACAGCCGGAGTCAAGCTCCGCGTCGCCCTGCCACCGGGTCGTAAAACGAGCCACGCTCCAACAAGCGCCTACTTACCGTCCCTCTGGGTCGCCAGGTGCTGCTGGGGAAGTCTGGTGTCTGGCCGGACACCGGCCCCAGCAGCCACGATCGCCCGCGGCGTGGGCGAAGGTGCCGGGGAGGACCCGAGAGGGCCTAAAACGAAAACCGGCCCCGCTCCGAACTATCGAGGCGGGGCCGGTGGGGCTCCCCTCAACGGGGAGACCGCGTGCGGGAACTTGATTAATCGGCGCTGGGCGCTTCCTCCTCTTCGGGCTTCTCGCCCCCGCGGAGGAATTCCAGGGCGCGAGCTTCCTCGTCGCTCAGCGGGGCGGCCACCTCTTCTTCCGGCGCGGGCATTTCGGTGGCGATGGAGAGCTGGCGGTAGTGGTCGAGGCCGGTGCCGCCCGGGATGAGCCGGCCCATGATGACGTTCTCTTTGAGCCCGCGCAGGTAGTCAATCCGCCCGCTGATGGCGGCTTCGGTGAGCACCCGCGTGGTCTCCTGGAAAGAGGCGGCGGAGATGAAGGAGTCGGTGGAGAGCGAGGCTTTGGTGATGCCGAGCAGCAGAGGACGTCCCACGGCCGGGCGCCCGCCCTCTTCCTTGGCGCGGGCGTTTTCCTCGCGAAAGCGGAACTTGTCCACCTGTTCGTCGAGCAGGAACTCGGTGTCGCCGGGGTCTTCGATGCGCACCCAGCGCATCATCTGCCGGGAGATGGTCTCGATGTGCTTGTCGTTGATGTTGACGCCCTGGAGGCGGTAGACCTCCTGGATGGCATTGACCAGGTAGGCCTGCGTGTAGCGTTCGCCCAGCACGGCCAGGAGGTCGTGCGGGTTGAGCGGCCCGTCCATCAGCGGTTCGCCGGCTTTGATGGGTTCGCCCTCCTGCACGCTGATGTGGACGCCGTGGGGGATGGCGTACTCCTTCTGGGTGCCGTCTTCGGCGGTGACGTAAATCTTGCGCACGCCGCGCGACACTTCGCCGTACTTCACCACGCCGTCAATCTCGCTGATGATGGCCCACTGCTTGGGCCGCCGCGCTTCAAACAACTCCTGCACGCGCGGCAGACCGCCGGTGATGTCCTTGGTCTTGGTGGTTTCACGGGGGATTTTCACCAGCACGTTCCCCGGGTGGACTTCATCGCCGTCTTCCACCATCAGGTGAGCGCGGGAAGGCAGCAGATACTTCTTGCGCGTCCGCCCGTGGGCGTCGTGGACATGCAGCGCCGGCTGGTGCTTTTCGTCGCCGGTCGGCATGGTGACCACGCGCTGGGCCAGGCCGGTGACTTCGTCCACTTGCTCTTCCAGCGTCTCGCCCAGCGTCAGATCCTTAAAGCGAACCGTGCCGCCCACCTCGGTGAGAATGGAGAAGGTGTAAGGGTCCCACTCCGCCATGATGAGGCCGAGCGTGACCGGCTGGCCGTCTTCGACCTTGAGCTTAGCCCCGTAGACAATGGCGTAGCGCTCCTTTTCCCGGCCTTTCTCGTCCACCACCGCCACGGAGCCGTTGCGGTTCATCACCACCAGGTCGCCTTCGCGGGTCTTGACCGTGGTGAGGTTGATGAATTTTACGAAGCCATTGTTCTTGGCTTCGAGCTTGGATTGCTCGGCAATCCGGGTGGCGGTGCCGCCGATGTGGAAGGTGCGCATGGTCAACTGCGTGCCCGGCTCGCCGATGGACTGGGCGGCGATGACGCCCACCGCTTCGCCCAATTCCACCGTGCGGCCCGTTGCCAGGTTGCGCCCGTAGCACATCACGCAGACGCCGCGGCGAGATTCGCAGGTGAGCACGGAACGAATCTTTACCCGCTCGATGCCAGCGGCCTGGATGGCGTTGGCCAGCTCCTCGGTAATCTCCGCATTGACGTCCAGGATGACGTTGCCTTCGTAGTCCTTGATCTTCTGCAAGCTGACGCGCCCCACGATGCGGTCGCGCAGCGGCTCGACCACCTCGCCGGCTTCCACCAGCGGCCCCACTTCGATGCCGTCCACGGTGCCGCAGTCGCGCTCGCCGACGATGACGTCCTGGGCCACGTCCACTAGGCGGCGCGTGAGGTAGCCGGAGTCGGCGGTCTTGAGGGCCGTGTCGGCCAGGCCTTTGCGGGCTCCGTGGGTGGAGATGAAGAATTGCAGCACGGTGAGGCCCTCGCGGAAGTTGGAGGTGATGGGGGTTTCGATGATTTCGCCCGAGGGCTTGGCCATCAGGCCGCGCATCCCGGAGAGCTGGCGAATCTGCTGCTTGGAGCCTCGTGACCCGGAGTCAGCCATGACGTAGACGGGGTTGAGCGAGCCCGTCTTGTCGGCCTGCTCCAACTCTTTGAACATGTCGTCGGCCACGTGCTCGGTGACGTCCGACCAGATGGCAATGACCTTGTTGTAGCGCTCGCCGTTGGTGATGGCGCCGTCCAGGTACTGCTGCTGGACTTTTAGGACTTCTTTTTCCGCCTGTTTCACCATCTGTGCTTTGGTGGGTGGGATGACCAGGTCATCAATCCCCAGCGATATCCCGGAAATGGTGGCGTACAGGAAGCCCAGCTCCTTGATCTGGTCGAGCATGTGAACCGTGGTTTCCAGCCCGAAGCGCAAGTGGCAATACTGCACCAGCTGTTGCGCGCCTTTCTTCTTCAGCAGGCCATTGATGAAGGGCATTCCCTTGGGCAGGTGGTCGTTCAGGATCACGCGGCCCACGGCGGTCTTGATGAACTGGTTCTTGACGCGGATGGGTTCAGTGTGCAGCACGTCCTGGTCGTCATAGGCCAGGGTGAGGTCAATTACCTCGCCGGTGTAGCGCAGGCGGATGGGAGTGAGCAGCTCTACCTCGCGGGCTTCGAGCGCCAGCAAGGCCTCGTCGAAGTTAGCGAAGGCGCGGTCTTCGCCTTTGGCGCCCGAGCGCGCCTTGGTCAAGTAGTAGAGGCCCAGCACCATGTCCTGCGTGGGCACGGTGAGCGGCTGGCCGTTGGCGGGGGAGAGAATGTTGTTAGAGCTGAGCATCAGCACCGAAGCCTCCACCTGCGCTTCGGGCGACAGCGGAACGTGCACGGCCATCTGGTCGCCGTCAAAGTCGGCGTTGAAGGCGGTGCAGACCAGCGGATGGATGCGGATGGCTTTGCCTTCCACCAGCACCGGTTCAAAGGCCTGGATGCCCAGGCGGTGCAACGTGGGGGCGCGGTTCAGCAGCACCGGGTGCTCGCGGATGACGTCTTCGAGAATGTCCCAGACGATGGGGTCTTGCTGCTCCACCAGCTCCTTGGCTTGCTTAATGGTGGTGCAGTGGCCGGCCTGTTCCAGACGGTGATAGATGAAGGGCTTGAAGAGCTCGAGCGCCATTTTCTTGGGCAGGCCGCACTGGTGCAGCTTCAGTTCGGGGCCGATGACGATGACCGAGCGGCCCGAGTAGTCCACGCGCTTGCCGAGCAGGTTCTGGCGGAACCGTCCTTGCTTGCCCTTGAGCGTGTCGGAGAGCGACTTGAGCGGGCGGTTGTTCGCCCCGCGCAGGACGCGGCCGCGCCGGCCGTTGTCAAACAGGGCGTCCACGGCTTCCTGGAGCATGCGCTTTTCGTTGCGGATGATGACTTCCGGGGCGCGCAGCTCCATCAGCTTCTTCAGCCGGTTGTTGCGGTTGATGACGCGCCGGTAAAGGTCGTTCAGGTCGGAAGTGGCAAAGCGCCCGCCATCAAGGGGCACCAGCGGCCGCAGTTCCGGCGGCAACACCGGAATCACGTCCAGAATCATCCATTCCGGCTTGTTACCGCTCTTGCGGAAGGCATCCACCACCCGCAGGCGTTTGGCGAAGCGGAGGCGCTTCTGGAGCGAGGGGTCGCTGCGCATTTTCTTGCGCAGCTCGTCGCCGAGCTTGTCGATGGTGACCTTCTTCAGCAGCTCCTTGATGGCTTCCGCCCCCATGCCGGAGCGAAAGTCATCCCCGTACTCCTCGCGCGCCTTGCGGTAGTCTTCTTCGTTGAGGAGCTGCCGCTCTTTGAGCGGGGCCTCGCCGGGGTCGACCACCACGTAGGATTCGAAATAGAGGATGCGTTCCAGGTCGCGCAAAGTGATGTCGAGCAGCTGGCCGATGCGCGAGGGCACGCCCTTGAAGAACCAGACGTGGCTGACCGGGGCCGCCAGCTCGATGTGCCCCAGGCGCTCGCGGCGCACTTTGGAGAGCGTGACCTCGACCCCGCACTTGTCGCAGATGACCCCGCGGTGCTTCATGCGCTTGTACTTGCCGCAGAGGCATTCCCAGTCGGTCACCGGCCCGAAGATGCGGGCGCAGAACAGCCCGTCCCGCTCGGGCTTGAAGGTGCGGTAGTTAATGGTTTCCGGCTTGGTGACCTCGCCATGCGACCAGGAGCGAATCTTTTCCGGCGAAGCCAGACTGATGCGAATGGAATCGAAGTCCGTAATCATGTTGGCGCGGTCGTAAGGATTGCTGCGGTACAAGGTGTTTCCTCCCTTGTCGAAACTCCTCAAGCCTTTTCCGGCGGCTTCTGCCGCTTCATCAATTCCACATCCAGGCAGAGCGACTGCAATTCGCGAATCAGAACGTTGAACGACTCCGGCACGCTCGGCTCGATGGCGGCTTCGCCCTTGACGATGGCCTCGTAAATCTTGGTGCGGCCGTAGATGTCGTCGGACTTGGCCGTCAGCAGCTCCTGCAAGGTGTAGGCGGCCCCGTAGGCTTCGAGCGCCCAGACCTCCATCTCGCCCAGCCGCTGCCCGCCGAACTGCGCCTTGCCGCCCAGCGGCTGCTGGGTGATCAGCGAGTAGGGGCCGATGGAGCGGGCGTGTATCTTGTCGTCCACCAGGTGCGAGAGCTTCATCATGTAGATGTAGCCTACGGTGATCGGTTGCGCGAAAGGTTCGCCGGTCATCCCGTCGTAAAGCAGCGTCTTGCCGGTGGTGGGCAAGCCAGCGGCCTCCAGCAGGTGCTTGATTTCTTCCTCGCGGGCGCCATCGAATACGGGCGACGAGACAGGAATTCCTCGGCGCCAATCCTCGGCCAGCCCCAGAACGGCCTTGTCGTCCATCTCGGTCAGCAGGGCATCCACGCGGCTGGCCAGCACCGTGCCGCGGAAGACATCGTGCACGTACTTGCGAAGGCCTTCGGCGCGAGTCTTTTCCTCGAGCAGGTTCCCGATGCGGCGTCCCAGCTCCTTCGAAGCCCACCCCAGGTGGGTCTCCAGAATTTGCCCCACGTTCATGCGGGAGGGAACGCCCAGAGGGTTGAGCACAATGTCCACCGGCGTGCCGTCGGGCAGGTAGGGCATGTCTTCTTCGGGCACGATGCGGGCGATGACGCCCTTGTTGCCGTGGCGCCCGGCCATTTTGTCGCCCACCGAGAGCTTGCGCTTCATGGCGATGAAGACTTTGACCATCTTGATGACGCCCGGGGCCAGCTCGTCGCCCTTGCGCAGCTTGCCTTTCTTTTCCTCGGTGATCTTGCGCAGCACTTCGATCTGCCGCGAGGTTTTCTCTTCGATGTCGTCCATCTTTTCGAAGAGCAGCGGATCCTTTTCCTTGAGCTTCATGCGCTTCAGGTTGCGGGTGGAAACGCGGGCCAGCACTTCGCGGGTCAGTTCGGTGCCCTTGGTAAGCAGACGCTTGTTGGTTTTTTCGTCGTGGAGGTCGCTCAGCAAGGCCTGGCCGCCCAGCAGCTCCTCTAGGCGCTTCAAGCGCTCGTCCTGGAGGATGTTGATCTGGTCCTGGAGGTTGCGGTCGAGCTTGGCGAGCTGCTCGGTTTCGATCTGCTTGTGACGCTCGTCCTTGGCCTCGGCCTTGCGGGCGAACATCTTGACGTCCACCACCACGCCCTCGATGCCCGGCGGGGTGTAGAGAGAAGCATCGCGGACGTCGCCGGCTTTTTCGCCGAAGATGGCGCGCAGCAGCTTTTCTTCCGGGGTGAGCTGAGTTTCGCCCTTGGGCGTAACTTTGCCCACCAGGATGTCGCCGGGCTTGATGGAAGCCCCGATGCGGATGATGCCGCTCTCGTCCAGGTTGCGCAGGAAGCTCTCGCTGACGTTGGGGATGTCGCGGGTGATTTCTTCCGGGCCCAGCTTGGTGTCGCGGGCCTCGATTTCAAACTCTTCGATGTGCACCGAAGTGTAAAAGTCTTCCTTCACCAGCCGTTCGCTGACTACGATGGCGTCTTCGAAATTGAATCCCCGCCAGGGCAGGAAGGCCGCCAGGATGTTTCGTCCCAGAGCCAGCTCGCCGCGGTCCGTGCAGGGCCCGTCGGCCAGAACCTGGCCTTTGTGCACGCGTTGGCCCACGCGCACGATAGGCTTCTGGGTGATGGAGGTGTTCTGGTTGGAGCGCTTGAACTTGATCAGCGGATAGATGTCGGCGTGGATGTCGAGCGAGATGGTGACCACGTCGCCGTCGCCCACCGCACGCACCAGGATGCGCTCGGAGTCCACCGCCTCGACGATGCCGTCCCGGCGGCACAGCACCACCGCGCCGGAATCGCGCGCCGCCACGGCCTCCATTCCCGTGCCCACCAGCGGCGATTCGGCCCGCAGCAGGGGAACGGCCTGCCGCTGCATGTTCGACCCCATCAGGGCGCGGTTGGCGTCGTCGTGCTCGAGGAAGGGAACAAGGCTGGCCGCCACGCTCACCAGTTGTTTGGGGCTGACGTCGATGTATTCCACCTCATCGCGCGACTTGAGCAGGGTCGTGCCTCCCAGGCGGGCGTTGACGATTTCGGGCACGATGCGGCCCCGAGCGTCGAGCTGCACGTTGGCCTGCGCGATGACGTAGCGGTCCTCTTCGTAGGCGGTGAGGTAGAAACAGTAGGGATCGCTTTCGGCCTGGTTCCGCGGCGTCAGCTTCTCGTTGCCCTCGTCCACTCGTTCTTTCTCGACGTGCTCGCCGATCTTGAACTCGGTGTCGCCGGCGTTGACGACAGTGACATAGTCCACCACGCGGGCATTCTTCACCTTGCGGTAGGGCGACTCGATGAAGCCCATTTCGTTGATGCGGGCGTAGCAGGAGAGCGAGCTGATCAGACCGATGTTTGGCCCTTCCGGGGTCTCGATGGGGCAGATGCGGCCGTAGTGGCTGGGGTGGACGTCGCGCACTTCGAATCCCGCGCGCTCGCGGCTCAGACCGCCCGGGCCCAGCGCCGACAGCCGGCGCTTGTGGGTGATTTCCGAGAGCGGATTGGTCTCGTCCATGAACTGCGAGAGCTGGGAGCTGCCGAAAAACTCCCGGATGGCCGCCATCACCGGCTTGGCGTTCACCAGGTCGTGCGGCATGGCGGTGGCGATTTCCTGGTAGACGGACATTTTTTCCTTAATGGCGCGCTCCATGCGCACCAGCCCGATGCGGAACTGGTTCTCTAGCAGCTCACCCACCGAGCGCACCCGGCGGTTGCCGAGATGGTCGATGTCGTCGGGCGTGTATTTGCCCTCGGGGTTCTTGCGCATCTTCAGCAAGTACTTGATGGTTTCAATGAAGTCGCGCGATTCCAGCGTGCGCTTCTCGAGCGGGGTGTTGAGACCCAGCTTGATGTTCAGTTTCAGGCGTCCCACGCGGGAGAAGTCGTACTTGCGCGGGTCGAAGAACATTCCTTGGAAGAGCGAGGTGGCGGTTTCCAGCGTGGGCGGGTCGCCCGGACGCAGTTTGCGGTAGATCTCGATTAGGGCTTCCTGCGGGGTGTGCAGAGTGTCCTTGCGGAGGGTGTTGCTCAGCACGATGCCGAGGTCGTCGCGCTCGGGGAAGAACAGGTGCAACTCGCTGATGCCGGCTTCCAGCAGCTGGGCGAGAATTTCCGGCGTCAATTCCTGGTTGGCTTCCAGCAGGACTTCGCCCGTCTGGGTGTTGATGGCGTCGGCGGCCGCGTAGGCGCCTTCGAGATCGCTCGGGGCGACTTCCACGGAGCTGATCTTGGCTTTGAGGATTTCTTGGTACAGAGCTGTGGAAAGCGTGCGTCCGGCCGACACCACCACTTCGCCCGAGCGTGGCCGCCGCACATCGCGGCCGAGACGCCGCCCGATCAAGCCCTCCGAGGCCTGCCAGTAGAGCTTCTTATCTTCCAGCGTGATGCGCTCCACGGTGTAGAAGGTGCGCAGGATTTCTTCATTGTTCTTGAGCCCCAGCGCGCGCAGGAAAATCGTGCCCAGAAGTTTCCGCTTGCGGTCAATGCGGACGTAAAGGATGTTCTTGGCGTCGAACTCGAACTCCACCCAGGAGCCGCGGTAGGGAATAATTTTGCCGAGGAAGTAGCTGCGATTGTTCGAGGACTCGTAGAAACAGCCGGGCGAGCGGTGGAGCTGGCTGACGATGACCCGCTCCGTGCCGTTGATGACGAAAGTGCCGTTGTCGGTCATCAGCGGAATGTCGCCGAAGTAGACCTCCTGCTCCTTGATGTCGCGGATGGACTTGGCGCCCGTGTCGGGGTCTTTTTCGTAGATGGTAAGACGGATAGTGACTTTGAGCGGGGCGGCGTAGGTCATCCCGCGCACCTGGCACTCCGGCACGTCGTACTTGAGTTGCAGGCTCACCGGGTCGCCGCACTTGTTGCAGATGACGACCGCGTTCTTGTTGGGGGTGCCGCAACGGGGGCAGAGCAGGTCGCTCACGCGCCGCGGGTCGGTGCGCAAGCTGGTGCCGCAGTTCCGGCAGGGGATGCGCAGGTGGTGGAGCCCCTTGAGCGTGCTGCACTTGCATTCCCAGTTCCCGATGCCGTAGTCCACGAAGTCGAGCTGCGAGAGTCCGCGAAAATCCTGAATGGGAAAGACGGACGTAAACACGCCCTGCAGGCCCATATCCTCGCGCTCGGCCGGCAGCCGGTCCATTTGCAGAAAGCGGTCGTAGCTCCGACGCTGAACCTCGATCAAGTTGGGAATCTGGATCGTGGTCTCAATCTTGGAAAAATCCAGGCGAGGTCGTTCCCGCCCGTTACCGGAAGTACGTTCCCTCATTGAGCTCCTTTAGTCCTTGGCAGGCAGACGTCTCCTCGGGGCCGCTCGCGGCGGCTCCGAGGTCTATTTGATTTCGACTTTGGCGCCAGCTTCTTCAAACTTCTTCTTGATGGCAGCCGCCTCGTCCTTGTTCACACCTTCTTTGACCGTCTTGGGGGCGCCGTCCACCAGGTCCTTGGCCTCTTTCAGGCCCAGGCTGGTGACTTCGCGGACCGCCTTGATCACGTTGATCTTGTTCGGTCCCACCTCGCTGAGGACGACGGTGAATTCCGTCTGCTCCTCCGCCGCCCCCGCGCCGCCGGCCGCTGCCGCGCCTCCCGCCGCCATCATCACGCCCTGCGGGACCGCCGCCGAGACCCCCAGCTCCTCTTCCAACCGCTTGACCAGCTCGGCGGCTTCGAGCAAGGACAATCCCTTGATCTCTTCCACCAGCTTGTCCAGCCTGTCCGACTTCTTCGCTTCTTTCACTTCAGCCACGGGATGCTCCCTCCTCCCTCAGATGAGAATGAGTTCAACTGGCTTCCGAAAACTTTTTCTCTTGTTCCGCCTGCGCCAGCACCACCGCCAACTGACGCGCGGGCGCGCTCAGAACTCCCACCAGGCGCTGCGCGGGCGCGTTCAACATTCCCAGCAGCTTACTGAGCAGCTCTTCCCGCGTGGGGAGCGCCGCCATCGCCTTGAATTCCTCCACCGAGAGCACACGGCCTTCGACCACGCCCGCTCGAAACGTGAAGGCGGGGTTGTCCTTGGCGTAGCGCGTCAGCACCTTGGCCAGTGCGATCGGGTCGCCTTTGGTGTAGGCGATCGAGTTCACCCCTTTCAAGCCCGCGAGCAGCTTGGCGACCGGCGTCTCTTCGGCAGCGCGCTGCGCCAGAGTGTTTTTCACCACGCGGTACTTGCCGCCCGCGGCTTGCACGGCCCGGCGCAGCTCGGTGTCCCGAGCGACGCTCAGCCCCTGGAAGGTGCTGAGCACCAGGCTCGAAATGCCCAGCAGGTCCGTGTGCAGAGTTTCGACGTCTTTCTCTTTTTGGGCGCGTTTCTTAGCCATGCCCTCTCCTCAAACCATCGCGTCCACGCTGGCCGGGTCAATCTGGATCCCCGGGCCCATAGTGGCGCTGAGCGTGATTCTCTTGACGTAGCGGCCCTTGGCGGTGGCCGGTTTGGCGCGCACCACCGCGCCCATCAGGGCGCGGACGTTTTCCACCAGCTTGGGAGCCTCGAAGGACACCTTGCCTGCGGCCGCGTGCACCACCCCCGCTTTCTCTACGCGGAATTCCACCTTCCCAGCCTTGGTTTCCTGGATGGCCTTGGCCACCTCAAACGTCACCGTGCCCGCCTTGGGATTCGGCATCAGCCCGCGCGGTCCCAGCACTTTGCCCAGCTTGCCCACCGACTTCATCATGTCGGGAGTGGCGACCACAGCGTCGAAATCCATCCAGCCCTGCTGAATTTTCTGCACCAGGTCTTCGCCGCCTACGAAATCGGCGCCCGCCGCCTCCGCCTCTTTCACTTTCTCGCCACCGGCAATCACCGCCACCCGCAACGTCTTCCCCAGGCCGTTGGGCAGCACCACTGTGCCGCGCACCATCTGGTCGGAATGCTTAGGGTCGACCCCCAGATTTACCGCGAGATCGACGCTTTCGTCGAATTTCGTGAAGTGGAGTTTCTTCATCAAGCCCACGGCTTCCTCCACCGGGTAGGGGCGCTTTTCCACCTGTGCCCGCGCCTGGCGAATCTTTTTCCCCGCTCGTTTTACGGTCACACTCACGCTCGTCTCTCCTCGCTAGGGAACCACGTCCAGCCCCATGCTGCGCGCCGTGCCCTTCACGGTCTTGACGGCCGAGGTCAGGTCGGCCGTATTCAGGTCCGGCATCTTGATGCGCGCGATTTCTTCCACCTGCTTCTCCGTTACCGTCCCCACCTTGTTCTTGTTGGGTTCGCCCGAGCCCTTGGCGATATTGGCGGCGCGCTTCAGCAGGATGGCGGCCGGCGGCGTTTTAGTGATGAAAACGAAGGAGCGATCCGCGAAAATCGTCACCACCACCGGGATAATCAGCCCTTCGGCGTCCTTGGCCGCGGTCTTGGCGTTGAACTGTTTGCAGAATTCCATGATGTTGACGCCGTGCGGGCCGAGCGCCGTGCCCACCGGCGGCGCCGGCGTAGCCGTGCCGGCGGGAATCTGCAACTTCGTCATCGCGGCGACCTTCTTGCCTTTGGGGAGCGGGGCGGCCATGGCTACACCTTCTCCACTTGCAAGAAATCCAGCTCGACCGGAGTGGCGC
>JBOGNW010000316.1:0-2767 GCA_050747425.1 Candidatus Acidiferrales bacterium | reverse complement strand
TAATGTACCCTTCCAGGCCATGAAAGAGGTCATCGCCACGACCATTGAACCGCCTAAACGCCACCCGAGTTCTAATCCCGGCCTCCAGTCAGGGTTCGGTCTTGACCACCGATCGGCTCTGCTGAGCCAAGCCATGAATTCGCGGGATTTGGTGGGTGAAATCAGCATCAAGAGTCCAAAGAACGCCCCAAAGCCGCATACTGTAATGTAGGCGATATAGACAAGCCAATTTCGCATCACAACTCGTTGTCAGAAGCGGACACCGTACGTGAGGGGACTCTCAGTAAGAGGCGGGTTTAGGTCAGCCCCAGGCGCGGCACCCACTTCACGGCCAGGTCCTGGCGCGAGGTCACTTGCAACTTGCCCAGGATGTTGCTGACGTGGAACTTGGCGGTGCGCTCGCTGATGCTCAAAATCTCGGCGATTTCCTTATTGGAAAAGCGCCGCAGCAGGAACTCCATCACCTGGCGCTCGCGCGGCGTGAGCGAGAGCCGCAAGGCCGAGGCGCGGCGGGCGCTGTCAATCTGCATCCAGCGAATTAGCACCGGAGAAGGGAACCAGAATTGGCCTCCGGCCACCAGGCGCACGGCGCGCGGCAACTCTTCCTCGTAGCGGTCGTAGGGCACCAGCCCCCACACGCCGCGAAACAGCCAGCGCAGACATTCGCTTTCGTCGCAGGGAAACGCCACCAGCAGCGGGCGCATGGCGGGGAACTTCAGCCGCGCCAGGGTCAGCACCGCTTCCACCGAAGAGGATTCGGCGTCGAAGACGCCCACTTGGAAAGGCTCGTCGCCGGGTACGAGGGCGAAATCCGGCTCCGCCACCAGCAGCCGTTTGAGCTGCGTGGCGGCTATGGGATGCCCGGCGAATACGCGGATTCGGGTCTCACTCACCTGCCCCACTCCCAGTTCAAGACTAGGATTGCGCCAGCCCGGTGTCAAGAAAAAAACTCACCGGCGCGCCGCCAGAGCGCGTTTGCGCGCTACGCCCTCCTCCAGCTAGAATTTTGCCATGCCGTTCGACCCGCTGCGCGAGCTGGGCAAGCTTCTCATCCTTTTTGGCGCCGTTCTCCTGGTGATGGGGCTGCTCTTGACCCTGGGCCCCAAGCTCCCCGGACGCCTGGGCCGCCTGCCCGGCGACCTCATCATCCGCCGCGAGAACTTCACGCTCTACTTCCCTCTGGTTACCTGCCTGCTCCTGAGTGTGGTACTGTCGCTGCTGTTCTGGCTTTTCGGACGGAGATAGCATGGCGCAACAGGCAGAGCTCGCTCTCACCCCGGAGCGAAAAATCTGGCAGGTCAGCGAGCTCACCACTCAGGTGCGCGACCTGCTGGAGCGCGCCTTCCGCGACCTCTGGGTGCAGGGCGAGATTTCGAACTTCCGCCTCTCGCCTTACGGCCACTACTACTTCACCCTGAAGGACGCCGCGGCGCAGTTGCGCTGCTTTGTCAACAAGCGCGAGGCGCGCTTCTTGCGCCTGCGTCCCGAGGACGGCCTGGCCGTCACCGTGCGCGGCAGCCTGAGCGTCTACGAGCAGCGGGGCGACTATCAGCTCCTGGTCAACTATCTCGAGCCGGTCGGCGTCGGCGCTCTGCAACTGGCCTTCGAGCAACTGAAGGCGCGCCTGGCCGCCGAAGGGCTCTTCGCCGCCGAGCGCAAGAAGCCCTTGCCCATGCTGCCGCAGCGCATCGGGCTCATCACCTCGCCGCGCGGCGCCGCCATCGCCGACATTATTCGCATCCTGCGCCGCCGCTACCAGAATCTCCACTTGCGGCTCTACCCCGTGCGCGTGCAGGGCGAAGGCGCGGCCGAAGAAATTGTCGCCGCCCTCCAGGACTTCAACCGCCTGGCGTCCAGCGAGCGGCCCGACGTTCTCATCCTGGCCCGCGGCGGGGGCTCGCTCGAAGACCTCTGGGCGTTCAACGACGAGAGCGTCGCCCGCGCCATCGCCGCCTCCCGGATTCCCCTCATCACCGGCATCGGGCACGAAACCGATTTCACCATCGCCGACTTTACCGCCGACCTCCGCGCCCCCACGCCCTCGGCCGCCGCTGAGCTGGTTATCAAGACCAAAGCGGAATTGAAAGAGCGTCTTCGTGTGCTGGAGTCGCGCCTGGCGGAGCTCCTGCGCTACCAGGTTTTGCAGGCGCGGCAGCGGCTGACGGAATTGCTGGCGGCTCGCGGCTGGCGGCAGCTCGAGAGCTTGCTGCGCGAGCAGGCGCAGCGCGCCGATGAGTTTTCGACCCGCTTGCGCCAGGCCTTGCGCGACGCCGTCACTGAGGCCCGCCAGCGCTGGGCGTTGGCCGCGGCGCGCCTCGCCTCCTATGACCTGCGCGGCCTGGTCGGCCGCGACCGTTTGCGCTTGCGCGCCCTCGCCGGCCAGCTCACCCAGCTCAGCCCCCTCGCCGTGCTAGAGCGCGGCTACGCCATCGCCTTCGACGCCCAGGGCCGCGTGCTCAAGTCAGCCGCCGCCGTCCGCCTAGGCGACCCCATCCAAGTGCAACTGGCCCGCGGCCGCCTGGAAGCTGAAGTCAAGAGAAAGAAATAGAAACCACGGATACACACGGATTCACACCGATTGAAAGAGAGGCAGGGAAAGCCCCTAGGTAGGTGCTTTCTCTTCTATCCGTGTGTATCGGTGTGAATCTGTGGTTTCGTAATTCCTAATGCCGGATTTTGATTTCATCACCGAGCGGCTGGCGGTGGGCGGAGCCATCTTCACGCGCGAGAACTTCGAGGCGGTCGCTGGCGCTGGCATCACCCACAT
>JBOGNW010000315.1:0-8086 GCA_050747425.1 Candidatus Acidiferrales bacterium | reverse complement strand
CTCAAACCGATTCCCCATGGAACAACCCACTGACACCAAGTTGCCCGCGGCGGCCCCGGTGGCTCCGGAGCTGGCCGCGCTGGTGATCCACGAAAGCCCGGGCCTGCGCTGGTATCACCTCGAAGACCCGGACTCGCCGCTGCTCGATCGCCTCGGGCAAGAGTTCGGCTTCCACGAACTCGAGATCGAAGACTGCCGGCACCAGCGCCACCAGGCCAAGCTCGAGGAGTACGAGAACCACATCTTTGTTATCGCCAACACCTTGCACTTTGTGAAGGAGACCGCCGGGGTCTGGTTCGGGGAGGTGGCTTTTTTTGTGGGGCAGGACTTCTTGGTTACGGTTCACCTGGGACCGACACGGTCGGTGAAGGAAGTGGTGCCACGGGTGAAGGCCACGGCCAAGATGCAGCGGCCGGACAAGGTGGTCTACTACATGCTGGACAATATGGTGGACCGCTACCTGCCGGTGCTGGACGAGTTCGGAGACCGCATCGACCAGGTCGAGGACGACTGTCATGGATCGGCGGGGCCAGCGATGCTGGAAGAAATCTTCGCCCTCAAGCGCGGGCTCATCGAGTTTCGCCGCACGCTGGGCTCTATGCGCGAGATGGTGAACGCGCTAATGCGGCTCAGGGCCCCCTATTATCGCGCCGACATGGCCGCCTACTGGCGCGACCTCTACGACCACGTCATCCGCGCCTTAACCATCATCGATTCCTACCGCGACCTGGTGGCCAGCGTGCTGGAGGTTTACCTGACCGCCGTAGCCAACCGCACCAACGAAGTCATGAAGGTGCTTACCATCTACGCCACCATTGTCACGCCCATGCTGGTAATCACCGGCTACTTCGGGATGAATTTCCACCACCTGCCGCTGTTGGAATGGCGCTACGGCGTGATGGTGGTGAACATCCTCATGCTGGGGATGACGGTGGGCTTGCTCTTCTACTTCCGCCGGCGCAAGTGGTTCTAGGCTGCCCGGACCGCTCTACGCAAACGTCAAAGCCCGATCCAGGTCGGCGAGGAGGTCTTCAGCGTCTTCCAGCCCCACCGAAATCCGCACCAGGCCATCGGTGATACCGATTTTTTGTCGCTCTTCGTGCGGCACGGAGGCATGGGTCATGGTGGCGGGATGGGTGATGAGAGTTTCTACGCCGCCCAGGCTTTCTCCCAGCGAGCAGACTTTCACTTTTTGCAACATGCGCGCCGCCGCCTCAAGCGAGCCCAGCTCAAAGGAAAGCATGGCTCCGAAGCCGCGCATCTGCCGCCGGGCGAGATCGTGCTGCGGGTGAGATTTCAGTCCCGGGTAGTGGACCAGCTTCACCTTCGGATGGTGCGCCAGAAACTCCGCTACCGCCTGGCCGTTGCGGTTGTGCTGCTCCATGCGCACCGCCAGCGTCTTCACCCCGCGCAGCACCAGCCAGCAATCAAACGGCCCCAGAATGGCCCCGGCGGACTTCTGGATGAAGTAAAGCCGGTCGTAGTCCTCTTGCCGCGTGAGGATGACGGCGCCGCCGATGGAGTCGCTGTGGCCGTTGAGGAACTTGGTGGTCGAATGCACCACCATAGTGGCGCCGAGCTGAATCGGGCGCTGGAAATAGGGACTCATAAAAGTGTTGTCGACCACCAGCGGAATCTCTCTCGCGCGCGCCAAGCGGCTCATTTCGCTGAGGTCGCTCAAGGCCAGGGTCGGGTTGGTGGGGGTTTCAATGTGGAGCAAGCGGGTGTTCTTCCGGAAAGCGCGCTCCACGTTCTCCGGCTGGCTGCTATCGACGAAGGAAAACTCCAGGCCGAAATTCACCAGCACGCGCGTGAACAGGCGGTACACGCCCCCATAGACCGCGTGCGAGCAGACCACGTGGTCGCCGGCTTTGAGCAGGGTCAGCACGGCATTAATGGCCGCCATGCCGGAGGAAAACGCCAGGGCGTGCGTGCCGCCCTCCAGCCGCGCCAGGTTGCGCTCCAGCGCCGACCGCGTGGGGTTCCCGGAGCGCGCGTATTCGTAGCCTTTGTGCTTGCCCAGCGCCTCCTGGACGTAGGTGGAGGTCTGGTAGATGGGCGCGACCACCGCGCCGGTCGAAGGGTCGGGTTCCTGCCCGACGTGGATGGCATCAGTAGCGAAGCCCATGGCGCGGGTTCCTCCTCGGGGGCGTGCGTTGCCTCTCGGGATGAGTATTGTTACAATTTCTGCTGAACGGAAAGGCGTAACACTAGCACGGCCGGGCGGCCGGTGTCCAAAGCAGGCCGCAGGCGCGTGGAGGCGGCCGTCGGCCAGGACGTTGGCGTGACAGGGTTCCGCACAACTCGGGTGGGGTTCTTTCTCCTGGTGATTCTTTTCCTCTCGCCGCCGGCGTGGGGACAAAAACACCGCGACCTCGAAAACATCGGCCACCGCGACATCACCAAAGGTTCGCTGAACCTCTACTCGCTGGAGCGCGAGATTGAGCTGGGGCAATCTTTGGCGGCCCGCATTGAGTCTCATTCCGGCCTGCTGCGCGATGCGCGTGTCGAGGGTTACGTGGACGGCCTGGTGCAGCGGCTGGTGCGCAGTTCTGATGCCAAGGTGCCGTTCACCGTCCGCGTGATCGACTCCGACGAGTTGAACGTCTATGCCTTGCCGGGGGGTTTCTTCTACGTCAACACCGGCTTGATCCTCGAGGCCGAGACCGAAGCCGAGCTGGCGGGCCTGTTTGCCCATGAGATTGCCCACGTCACGGCGCGGCACACCACGCGGCAATTGAGTCGCGGCGAGCTCTTCCAGTGGATGAGCTTGCCGCTGTTTTTTGTGGGCGGAGGAATCGCCTCGGGTGTTTATCAGGCCCTCAATGTCGTGGTGCCGCTGAGCTATTTCAAGTTCCGGCGGGATATGGAGCGGGAGGCAGATTTTCTCGGCTTGCAATACGCCTACCAGGCGGGCTACGACCCGACGGCTCTCATTGACATTCTCGAGCGAATGAAGGAAAGGCAGGCGCAGGAACGCGTTCCGCTGGTTTTTTCCACCCACCCCATGACCCAGGACCGCGTCGAGCGCGCCCGCCGGGAAATCAGCCAAGTGCTGCCGCCGCGAGCCGATCATGTGGTCACCAGCTCCGAGTTCCAGAAGGTTAAAGGGCACTTGAAGGACATCTTGCAGGTAGATGCCGGCGAGGAGCCGGGGACGCGGCGCGGTCCGCGGCTGCGTCGTCGCACTCAAGATGGCGACGAGGGAACACCATGAGACTTTCAGGCAAGTATGTGTGCCGGGCGGCCGTGGCCCTTTTCTTGCTCACGGCCTCGGCGGCGGCGGGAGAAGAGCAGAAAGTCCGACTGGAAATTAGCGTCAATGCTGAAAGCTCCGGGGAACCCGTCGGCAATGCGTCTGTCTATATCAAGTTCAAGAAGGAACGATGGTTGCGGCGCGACAAGCCTCGAGCCTGGAACCTGAAGACCAATCCGGACGGGAAGACGCTGGTTCCGGAAATTCCGGAAGGCCAGGTCTTGGTGCAAGTGGTCAAGCCGGGATGGAAAACCTTCGGAAAATTCTACGACCTTACCGGCCCCAAACAGACGATTGAGATCAAACTTCAGCGACCCAAGACCTACTACTAGTTGCAGTGCTGCATTGTGGTGCAATCGAGAGAAACTGATTGCCCGCCTGCGTCTTAGGCTGGCGCCAGCTTCCTTTTCCACAGCCTTTTCAACATTTCTGTTGAAAACCGGGGTGGGCAGCAACTCCACAACGCTCGTAGGTGTGCTAACTAAGGTTCGGCAATCGAGCGCAGCGCTTCTTCCGCCGTGTGCTGGATGATGCGCGGGTACTCGTCGCCAAGAAGTTTTTCGAGGCGCTCGGTGTTCATGATGTAGGAGCCGGCGAAGTAACGGAAAGATTCGGCAGGAACGGGCGAAAGTCCGACGTACCAGAAGAGGCGGTAGAGAAAGGCCACCAGGCGAAAGGAGGGCAAGCGCAGCAGCCGAACGCCGGAGCCTCGGGCCACCCCTTCGCCGGTCACCGGCGCCCCCCGCCCCTGGGCGTTGAGAATTCTCAGCTCGCCCGGGACATAGTTCCGGCAAAGCCAATTGAGCAGGCGCGCGGCATCCTCCATATGCATGAATTGATACAAGCCCTGATACTGCTCGCCCTTCGGCAGGAGCAGCGGCAAGCGCCAGCTCAGGCGCCGGAAGCAGCGGCCGAGCCAGCGGCGCGAGTTGGGCTGGCCGCGCAGGGCGGTGACAATGAAGTTGTCCACGCCCGGGCCGAGGAAAATGTGCCCGCGGACGATGGTGAGCGCGCAGCCGTTGAGGCGCGGAAAGCGCTCCAGACAAAGCTGCTCGGTTTCCTTCTTGTGCAGGGCGTAGGTATAGGTGTGGGGTTGCTGCGGGTAGTCTTCGCGGACGGGCCCCGGCAGGTTAGGGCCGTAGCTGGTGACACTGGAAAGATAGAAAAAGTGTTCGATCTGGCGCCGGGGCTGGTTCAGGCGCTCCACGGCTTCGAGAAGATGAGCCGTGCCGCGGACGTTGATTTCCCACTGGCGCTCGCGCGTCTGTGCTCCGGTGCGCGCCGGGTCGAGAACAAAGGCCAGGTGCACGACTTGCTGGACTTGGGCCTCGCGCATCAGGCTTTCCAGGGCGGCGGGCGCGTCGGGTTGGGAGAGGTCGAGCGGATGGAACTCCACGCGCGGGTGATCCAGCCGGGGCGAGAAGAGGTCCACCCCCACCAGCAACCGGTCTTTCAGATAGGGAGCAAAATGCCGGCCGAGGTTTCCCGACAGGCCCGTCACCAGCACGGCTGACTCGCCCATGCTTCCGCCTCTGTCTCTGCTGGCCCCGCCACCGGCGGGGCTGGCGGCATCTTAGCAGAGGAAAGACTGGCCGCGGCGCTGCCCCGGGGCTGGTTTGACGCTCTTTCAGGCGCGATGCTACAGTAGGACGTTGAAACTTGTGCGTGAAACCCGCAGAAGGAGTTGAGGAGTGCGCCAATTGATCTGGGGTAACCTGCGGGCGCGGCCGGTGCGCACTATCCTCAGCTTGCTGGCTGTTGCTCTCCAGGTTTTCCTGCTGCTCATCATGATGGGCCTTACCGACGGCATCGTCAAAGAGTGGGGCAAGCGCATCGAGGGCATCGGCGCGGACCTACTGGTGCAGCAGCCGGGGGCGTCCATGTTCTTGGCGTTTTCCCGCGCCGTGCTGCCCGAGGAGATGGGCTCGCAGCTCGCCGTCATCGAAGGCGTCGCGTCGGTGGCCCCTGTGCTGGCGATGGTGAACAACGACAGCCTGACCATCATCTACGGCATTGACTACGACAGTTTCAACCGCTTGGGCGGGGGGTTTCTCTTTCATCAGGGCGGCCCCTTCCAGCAGTCTTATGACGTCATCGTGGATGACATCAAGGCGACGTCCAAGGGTCTGAAGGTGGGTCACACGATCACGCTCTTGGATCATCGCTTCCGGGTGGTCGGGATCGTGGAGCACGGGCGGGGGGCGCGTTTTTTCATCCCCCTGAAGACGGTCCAGGAGTTGTTGGATGTCAAAACCGTGAGTATGTTCTGGGTGAAGACCACCGACCCACCCGGGCAGGTCAAAGAGCGCATCGCGCAGGTCTTCCCCCGCCATGTGATTCGGCTGATGGATGAATACCTTTCCCTCATGGTTTCCGACAACCTGCCCGAGATGAAACCGTTTGTGCGCGCGATTGTCCTGGTCGGGTTGGTGATTACCTTTCTTGTGGTTCTGTTGAGCATGTACACGGTGGTTCTGGAGCGGACGCGGGAGATTGGAATTCTGAAGGCGCTGGGGGCCTCGCGCTGGTCCATTGTGGCTTTACTGTTCGAAGAAGCGATGACCATTGGGGTGGCAGGGGCTTTGGTCGGCATCGGGGCCAGCTACGGAACCGACGCGCTCCTGACCTGGCTGCGTCCGACGCTGCAAATTGATATCGGGGGAATGTGGGTGGTGCAAGGGGTGCTGCTGGCTCTGCTGGGGTGTGCCCTGGGCTCGGTCTATCCGGCCTTGCGCGCCGCCGCCGCCGATCCCGTAGCCGCCCTCGCCTACGAATAAGCTCGGAGTCCTCGCCTCGGCTTTCTTTCTCTTTGGGCCCGTTAGGCAGGTTGAAATTTGGCCGCCAGCAACATAGTATGGCCGCTATCAAGCGGTAGACAGGCGAACCACATCAGATGAGCCGACAACTAGCCGCCATCCTGGAAAAAGCCGGCGTGCTCCCCTTGGAGGAAATCCGTTCGGCTGTGGCTTTGGCCGAGCGCAGCCGACGACCCCTGTGGGACATCGTGCTGGCCGACAAAGGGGTTTCGGAAGAGAAGCTGGCGGAGGCCTTTTCCGAGCAGATGCGCATCCCGCTGATGCGCCTGGGGGCGATCAGCATCGACGTGGACGCCGCGCGCTCCATCTCCGAAGAGTTAGCCCGCAAGTATGTGTGCATTCCCATCAGCACCGAGGGGGAAACGAAAAAGGAAAGCAAAGGCGGGGCGGGGCAGCGGCGGCCGACGCTGGTGGTGGCCATGACCAATCCCGCCGACGTGGGCGCCATTCAAGATTTGGAGTTTGCCAGCGGTTGCATCATCAAGCCGGTGGTGGCGACGCGCACCGAGGTGATGGACGCCATCGTCCACCATTACGGGGGAGAGGACTGGCTGCAGGACTTGCTGCAAAACGTCTCCGAGAAAGGCGACCTGCAGATTATGTCGGCGGAAGGCGACGAGAACGAGGGCTCGGTGAGCGATGCCCGCAGCCAGGCCGAGATGGCGCCGGTGGTGAAGATGGTCAACCTGATCATCCTCGACTCCATCAAACAGGGGGCCAGCGATATCCACATCGAGCCCACCGTGCACGACGTTCAGGTGCGCACTCGCGTGGACGGCCTGCTGCGCGACTTCATGCAGGTGCCAAAGTGGATCCACAGCCCCATGGTCTCGCGGCTGAAGATTCTCGCCAAGCTGGACATCGCCGAGCGCCGCCTGCCGCAAGACGGCCGCATCAGGGTGGCTTTCGAGAAGCAGGGGATTGACTTGCGGGTTTCGACCCTGCCCACGCACTTCGGAGAAAAAGTGGTGTTGCGGGTGCTCGGCTCCGGGCGCGCCGTCCCCACCACCCGCGAGCTGGGGTTGAAGCCGGAAGACCTCACCTACCTGCGGGCGGCTTGCGAGCAGCCCCAGGGCATGATTCTGGTGACGGGGCCCACCGGCAGCGGCAAGACCACCACCCTTTATTCCATTCTGAACGAGAAGAAGAACCCCACCATCAACATCATTACCGTGGAAGACCCCATTGAGATTCAGTTGCCGGGCATCAGCCAGGTGCAGGTGAACATCAAGGCGGGATTGACCTTTGCCGCCACCTTGCGCTCCATCCTGCGGCAAGACCCGGACGTGATTTTGGTGGGGGAGATTCGCGACCTGGAGACCGCGGAAATCGCCTTCCACGCCGCCATGACCGGACACTTAGTGTTTTCGACCCTCCATACCAACAGCACCACCGCCACGGTGGCGCGTCTCATCGAGCTGGGCGTCGACCCTTATATGATCGGCGCCTCCATCAACCTGATCCTGGCGCAGCGCCTGGTGCGGAAGATTTGCCTGAAGTGCAAGGAACCATACACGCCTGACGGGAAGATTCTGGAGCGGTTTCGCGTCCAGGAAGGGGAGTTCCCGGCCTTCTACCACGGACGCGGCTGCGAGGCCTGCGGGCACATGGGCTATTCCGGGCGCGTAGGGGCCTTTGAGCTGCTGCGCATGACCCCCAGCATCAAGGAACTGGTCAACCGCAAAGCGTCGGAGCTGGAGCTGCGCAAAGCGGCGCTGACGGCGGGCACTATCCTCCTCTTGCAGGATTCGCTGGAAAAAGTCCGCCAGGGCGTCACCACCCTGGAAGAAGTCTTGCGCGTGGTTCAGCTCCAAGAAGACGAAGTGGTGCGGTGCCCCAACTGCAATAGCCTCATCAACCTTGATTTCTCCACCTGCCCGTACTGCTTGTTCGCGCTAAAGGTGGTTTGCCAGGCTTGCAGCCAGGAGTTAAAGCCGGAATGGCGGATCTGTCCCTATTGCAACACCAAGGTAACGAAGATGACCCTGATCGGAGAGCGCGAACAACGCGCGCC
>JBOGNW010000314.1:0-1779 GCA_050747425.1 Candidatus Acidiferrales bacterium | reverse complement strand
GCGCCTGCTCCTCCTGCGGTGGCCTATAAGGTTGCGCCGCAGGCCCGTCTCTCCTCTCCTTCCGAATTGGAACGGCGCAAGGCCGAGCTGAGAGAGGCCGACCAGGCGTTGGCCGCTAAAGAGAAATGGGAACCGAAGACGGAGCTGAGTGAAGGGATCGCTGTTGGACGGCTGGCGCAACGCTCGGCGCAGACGGCAACGGCCGCGGACGAGGCGGCCCCGATGGCCAACCGGGCGGCGGCAAAAGCCGCGGCCCCACGGCTGCTTGCCTATCAGGTGGCGTTGGTTCTCGAAGTAAAGGAATTCGACACCGCGAAGCAGAGCCTTCAAAAGGCAGTCGAAGAAGCCGGCGGCTATGTGGCCCAGGGCTCGAGCGCCGAGGCACCCGACCAGCCGCGCCGCGCTGACCTGGTGGTGCGCGTGCCGGTGGAAAAGCTGTCGGGCGTGCTGGAAAAATTCCGGGCGCTGGGCCGGGTCACCAGCGAGCAGCTCACCACCGAAGAAGTCACCGAGCAGGTGGTTGACCTCGAAGCGCGCCTGCGCAACGCCCGCACCACCGAAGAGCGCCTGGTAGCGGTCCTCAAGGAACGCACCGGAAAAGTGCGCGACATTTTGGAAGTGGAGCGGGAGATCGCCCGCACCCGCGAGGAAATCGAGCGCATGGACGCCCAGCGCGAGAACTTGCTGCGCCGCGTGGAGATGGCCACCGTCGAGCTGACGCTGGTCGAGGAGTTCAAGGCGCAGTTACAGCCCGCTCCTGTGGGCACTGGCACGCGCTTGCGCAACGCCTTTGTCGAAGGCTACGAAAACTTCGCCGCCACCATTCTCGGCTTCGTCTTTTTCTTCGCTCGCAACGGGCTGAACCTGGTGTTCTGGAGCCTGCTCGTCTGGCTGAGCGCGCGGCTGGTGTGGCGGCTGGCGCTGCGCCGCCTCCGCCCCCTCACCGAGTAGGACACGGCAGGCCTCCAGTGTAGGGGAGGGGCTTGTCGGAGCGGAGCGGAGACCCTGAGCCTGCCGAAGGGCCCCTCCCGTTTTCGCAGTGGTGGTAGCGCGGGCGGGCGCAAGGCCCGCCCCTACACGCGCCACGAGGCGCAAACACAGAGCCAGGGGCACTTTTTCCCCTCCTGCAATCCCCTGAAAATGCGCCAGTAAAAATTTTCTTCCGCAAAAACCGCAAAAACCGCGAAAACCGTGGACATCAAACCATCGCTCATGCTACGCCATACTAGGGCCGCCCATCGGCCCAAACTGCTCAGCCCAGTGGCCCCTGCCACTGGGTCAGGGAGGTAGTAACTCAGGCCTAACCCCCTGGTCTCAAAGGAGTTAGATTCCGACCGTGACTTACATATGTAACTCGCGCAAACCATTCCCAGTCAATGACTTACGCCAAAAAACTTCCGCAAAACCCCCTGGGGGGGAGGGGGGTACCCCCTACGGCGCTTTTCCCAGCGCCTCTCAATCGTTTGCGCTATGATGAAGCCTGATGAATTCCTCGGCACACAATCCGAAGACGCTCTACCGCGTGCGTCCGCGCGGGTTCTGCGCCGGCGTGGTGCGGGCCATTGAGATTGTCGACCTGGCGCTCAAAGCCTACGGCCCGCCCATCTACGTCTTGCACGAGATCGTGCACAACCGCTACGTGGTGGACGAGCTGGCGGCCAAGGGCGCGATTTTCGTTAATCACCTCGAAGAAGTGTCGGAGGGGGCCCGCCTGATTTTCAGCGCCCACGGGATTTCGCCCGCCGTGCGCCAGATGGCCCGCGAGCGCCGGCTGCGGGT
>JBOGNW010000313.1:0-3420 GCA_050747425.1 Candidatus Acidiferrales bacterium | reverse complement strand
CTATTCGCGACTGGATATTCTCGCTCACTTGCTCGCCGCCTTTGACCGCTACTACAATCGCCTGCTCAAAGAAGGGGCGGCTCCCATTGTGACTCGCTTTCTCGAAGTTTCGCCGTTGGCCCGCGGCCAGCGCGTGCGGGTGGCCACGCCGTGGGAGCAGTTCAACGGCGTAACCGAAGGGTTGGACGAGACCGGAACGCTGCGGGTGCGGCGCGACGACGGCCAAACCGTGAGCGTGCTGGCCGGCGACGTCACCGAGGCCTGACCATGCTGCTGGTTATCGACGTCGGCAATACCAACACCGTGCTGGGGGTGTTTGAGGGCGAGCGCCTGGGGGCCCACTGCCGCCTGGTCACCGCCCACCAGCAGACCGTTGACGAATACGGCATCCTGGCGCGAAACTTCCTGGACTTGTCCGGCCTCGACGCCAAGAAAATCGACGGCGTCATTATCAGCTCAGTGGTTCCTCCGCTCGACCCCACGCTGGCCGAAATGGCGCGGCGCTACTTTCGCCTCGAACCCCTCTTCGTCGTCCCCGGCATCAAGACTGGCTTGCGCATCCACTACGATAACCCGCAGGAGGTGGGCGCCGACCGCATCGCCGACGCGGTGGCCGCCTTCGCCAAATACGGCGGGCCGACCATCGTGGTGGACTTCGGCACGGCCATCACCTTCAACGCCGTCTCCGCTTCGGGTGACTACTTGGGCGGCACTATTTTCCCCGGCATCGCCATCGCTTCGAACGCGCTGTTCCAGCGCGCCGCCCGCCTCCAGCCGGTGTCGTTTGCCAAGCCGGAAAAACTTGTCGGAACCAACACCGCCGGCTCCATCCAGGCGGGGCTCTACTACGGATTTCTGGCGGTGGTGGACGGCCTCCTCGACCAGATGAAGGAACAATTGGGCCCCAAGACCCGCGTCATCGCCACTGGTGGCCAGGCCGGGTTGCTGGCCGGCGCCTCGCGCCACATCGAAAAAGTGGACGAATTCCTGACGCTCGAGGGCCTGCGCCTGCTCTACGACCGCAACCAGCCCGGCGCAGCCGGCCGGCCCGAAAAAGCTGCCGACAAAAAGTCCTCCAAGCGGCGTCGCTAGCCCTCCCCACAGATTCCTTTCTGCGCTATGCTTTAGCCGCCTGAAGCAGCGGGGCAGTTCCCGTGGACGCCTACAACTACTTCAACTACTACACCGAAATCGAAGAGTACTTCTGGCAGAAGCGCGGCGCGCATCTGCTGGTCTCCACGCTCGACTGGGCGGTCATCGAAACCTGGCAGAAGGCCGGCCTGCCGCTGGAAATCGTGCTCAAGGGAATTGACCGCGCCTTCGAGCGCTACCAGCAGAAAGCGCGGCCCCGGCCCATCAAGAGTCTCCTCTACTGCGTGGATGCGGTCGCCGAAGTGGCCGAAGAAGCCAAAGAAGCGGCCGCCGGCCGCGGCCCCGACGCCACGACGCCGACGCATCCCGTCCCATTCAGCCCCGGCGAGATTGCGGCGTTCTTCCGCTCTAACGCCGCTGCGCTGCGTCGAACGGCCAAAACAAACAACAGCCCAGCGCTGGCCGCTGCCTTCGGCGAAATCGCCGCCGCGCTTGAGGCGCTGGCCGCGCAGCCTGCCAGCGGGCAGACACAAAACCTCGAAGACCTTGAGCGACACTTGACCGTCTTTGAAGAAAAACTGCTGGCGGCGCTCACCCAGGCGGCCACGGCCGAAGAGCTGGTCGCGCTGCGCCGTGAGGTCGAGCGCGGCCTCGCTCCCTACCGCCGCCGGATGAAAGTCGAACAACTTGCCCTGATTGAAAAACAATTCCTGCAAAAGAAGCTCTTCGAGCGCTACGGGCTGCCGCGACTGAGTCTGTTTTATATCCCGCTGGCCCCGCCGACGGCGGGGCTGGCCGGGGCCGCGGCCGACGCTGCCCGCGAAGGCAGTTGAGCATGGATCCCTTCACGGTGCGCGTGGAAAAGTTGGTGTATGGCGGCGAAGGGCTCGCCTACCACGAAGGCAAGCCGGTCTTCGTTCCCTTTGTGCTGCCCGGGGAAGTGCTGGACGTTTTCCCCATCCAAGCGTCGCGCAAACTCATCCGCGCCCTGCCGGGGGAGCTGAAGCAGGCAGCCGCGGAGCGCATCGAGGCCCACTGCCCCTATTTCGCCCGCTGCGGCGGCTGCGACTACCAGCATCTGACCTACGAAAAACAGGTGGCGCTCAAGGTCCAAATTCTGCGGGAAACGCTGCGGCGGGTGGGGAAGGTTGACTGGAAAGGGGAAATTTGCCCACACGGCTCGCCCCCCTGGAATTACCGCAACCGCGTGCAGCTCAAGCTCGCGCCCCACCCCGCCATGCCCGAGGCCCTTCAGGTCGGCTTCCACCGCGCCGGGTCAAATACACTGCTGGCTGTGGACGAGTGCCCCATCAGCTCACCCAAGCTCAACCAGTTGATTGCGGCCTTGAACCGCCTCAGCCGTGAGCGCGCGCTGCCGCGCAGCCTGCGGGGCGTCGAGGCTTTTGTGGATGACCGCGACCATTCTCTGTGGCTCACGCTGCGCGCTCCGCAGCGGGATTTTGAACGTGAGCCGCTGCTGGAAGCCTTGCGCACCGCGCTTGATGGGCTGCTCTCTATCGAGCTGCACGAGACCGCGACGCAGCGGCGCACTTTGGACGGACTTGGATGGATTTACTACAGTGTTGGGACACATCGCATACGGGTGAGCCACGGCAGTTTTTTCCAGGTCAACCGCTTTCTGCTGCCGTTGCTGGCTGAGCGCGTGGCCGCGGACGTCGAAGGCCGGGTGGCGCTCGACCTCTACGCCGGGGTGGGACTTTTCACGCGCGTGCTGGCGGAAAAGTTCGCCCGCGTGGTAGCGGTCGAAACCAACCCGGCCGCGGTGGCCGACCTGGCCGCCAACCTTTCTGACCTCAGCGGAGCGGAAGCCCGCTCGAGCACCGTGGCCGACTTCCTCGCGAACTCGCCCGAGAAGTGCGACGTGGCCGTGCTTGATCCGCCGCGGGCGGGGCTAGAGCGCGGCGTCCCGGAAGCGCTCCAGGAGCTCGGTCCGCCGCGGCTAGTCTATCTTTCCTGCGACCCAGCCACGCTGGGGCGCGACCTGGGGCGGCTCGCGCCCCGCTATCGTCTCGCCTCCCTCGAGTTGTTTGACCTCTTCCCCGAGACCTTCCATATCGAAACCCTGGCTCGCCTCGAACGAGCCGATTAAGCGATGCGCTTCCCGGTTTTCTGGCTGGCGGTGGCCTACGCGAGCGGGCTCGGGCTCTACGCCGATGTGGACGCCTCGCCGCGCGCGCTCGTAGCGCTGGCCACACTGGCGCTGCTCGCCGCTGCGGTTGCACTCGGCCTCCGTTGGCTGCGTCTAACTCTGACCCTGGCGCTCGCCGGCTTTTTTCTCGCGGGCGGCGCCACCATTCGCCTGAACGA
>JBOGNW010000312.1:0-5097 GCA_050747425.1 Candidatus Acidiferrales bacterium | reverse complement strand
GGCCAGCACTCACCCTGGATGTCGTGGGAGGCCTTGCGGGAATGCAATGCGGATGTGCTCCTCATTCTCCCCTGCGGCTTTGACATCAAGCGCAGCCGGCAGGAGCTGCCAGCTCTAGCAAGAAAACCGGGCTGGGGGGAGTCAAAGGCGGTCCGAGACCGCCAAGTTTATCTGCTCGACGGCAATCAGTATTTTAACCGCCCCGGGCCGCGCCTGGTGGAATCGCTGGAGATTCTGGCCGAAATTTTGCACCTGGGTGCGTTTCATTTTGGTCATGAAGGCACTGGCTGGCAACGCCTCTAGCGCCACGCCGGCTATTTCATCCCTTCCTACTCGCGGCGTTTCTGCTTGCGGCGCGGCGAGGCCGCGTGTTAGCGTGGCGCTTCTTTGGCCGGATGTGAGCGCGCCCGCGACCAACCCTCCGATGAGCAGGGGCTTTCGACTTCCTCTTCTCTGCGCGGCCCTGGTGTTTCTTCTCTCGCCGATGGGTCTCGAAGCCCAACCGCCCGCGACGTTGCCCGGCGGTGACATGGTGGAGATTCTGGCGGATTCCCAGCAGAAAACTGGCCGCATTTTCCTGTTGCGCGGGCACGTGGAGGTGCGCTACCGCGGGGCGCGGCTGACGGCGGATGAAATCACCTACGATGAAGACACGCGCATCGTGGAGGCACGGGGGCAGGTGGTCCTCGAGCGCGACGACGACCGCGTGGAAGCGGCCGCGGGGCGCTACAACCTGCGCACGGGGGAGGGGACGTTCCAGCAGGTTTCGGGAACCGTGGGCGTGCCCCCGCGGCCGAGCGACAACTACCTGGTCACCACTAATCCGTTTTATTTCGAAGCGCAGAGCGTGGAGCGGCACAGCGACGGCAGCTATCTGATTCGCCACGGCTGGGTCACCAATTGCCGGCCGGGACGGCCGAAGTGGCGCCTGAAGGCGGCCCGGGCGCGCATCCGCCCCGGCCAGGACGTGATGCTGTACCACTCGAGCTTCCTGCTGGGCGGAGTGCCCATCCTCTACTCGCCCCTGGCGGGTCTTTCCATCGCCGAGGAGCCGCGCCAGTCGGGTTTTCTCTGGCCAACGTTCGGCAACGACTCCTTGCGGGGGACGAACGTCGGCGGGGCGTTCTTCTGGGCCATCAATCCGCACGCCGACCTGACGGTGGGCGGCGAGTTTTTTAATCAGGGCGGCTGGACGCAACGGGCCGATTTGCGGACGCTGCCGAACCAGCGCACCAAGATCACGCTCAACTACTTCGGGGCGGAAGCCTCCAAGCTGGCCGATACGCTACAACGCCGCCGTGGTGTGGGGGTGAACCAGAGCGGGCACCAGGCCCAACTGCTGGTGACCAGCGAGCTGCCCTTCGGCTTTCGCGGCGTAGTGGACGCCAGCTATCTGAGCTCCTTCCGCTTCCGGCTGGGGTTCGCCTCCAGCTTCAACCAGGCGGTGGAATCGGAAGTGCGAACCCAGGCCTACCTGAGCAATAACTCGGGCAGCTTTTTTTTCAACGGCTACTTCGGGCGCTACCAGAATTTTTTCCAGGCCGACCCTTCGACCTCCGTGACGGTGCTGGCGGCGCCCGGCGTGGAGTTCGGCACGCGCCCGCGCCGCCTCGCCGGGCTGGGAGCGCCGCTCTATTTCAGCTTCGACTCGCGCGCCGAGGGGATGCGCCGCGACGAGCCCGGCTTCCAGTCGCACCGGCTGGTGTCGCGCTACAGCGTGAGCCCGCGCGTCAGTTTCCCTCTGTGGCTGGGGCGCTATTTCGGAGTGACCCCGACTTTCGGCCTGCGCGCCACGCGCTACAGCGCCCGCCTGCTGACCGATCCGCTCTCCGGCCGCACGACGGTCGCGAGCGATCCCCTGAACCGCATCAGCGAAGAAGTCAGCGTGGACCTGCGCCTCCCCTCTTTCCAGCGCCTCTTCGAGCGTCCCCAGCACCGCTACAAGCACGTGATTGAGCCGACGATAACCTACCGCTACGTGCACGGCATGCATGCTTTCGAGGAGCTGCTGCGGTTCGACGACCGCGACATCCTGACTGACACGCACGAAATCGAGTACGCCCTCACCCAGCGCCTTTTCTTCAAGGAGCGCAGCGGCAACGGCCAGGCGCGAGAGGTCTTGAGCTGGCGACTGAGCCAGAAGCATTATTTCGACCCTGATTTCAACGGCGCCCTGCGGCCGGCGACCCGCAACGTCTTTGCGGCGTTGAACTCCCTGACTCCCTTCGCTTTCGCCGACGGCCCGCGGCGCTTTTCCCCGCTCGCCTCCGCGGTGAAATTCACTCCCGGCGGCCGCTACGACACCGATTTCCGCGTGGACTACGACACAGAAAAGCACCGGGTGGCGAACACGCGCCTGAGCGTGCTGGCGCACGTGAGCGAGGTGATGCGCTTCAGCGTGGCCCACTTCACCACCCGCAACACCGAGCTCTTGCAGCCGCGCTCGAACCAGGTGCGCTGGCTGGTGGCCTACGGGCGCCTGAACCGGCCCGGACTGAACGCCGCCTTCGCCGCCACCTGGGACGTGCGCCGCGACTTCTTCCCCAACACCGTCGTGCAGGCCAGCTACAACTGGGATTGCTGCGGCGTGGCCTTCTCTTACCGGCGGCTGGGCCTGGGGCCGCTGCGCAGCCAGAATGAGTTCCGCTTCTCCTTCACCATCGCCAACGTGGGGACGGTCGGGAACATCCGCGAAGACGAGCGCTTGTTTTAGGGTGTGGGCTGGCGGCCCGCGTGCGGACCGGCTAGTTGGCGCCGGTGATGTGCAGCTCGTAAATCAGGTCGGGCCGGGCGTCGCCGCGCCAATCCAGCACGCGGATGAAGAAGGTAAAAGTCCCTGAGCCCGGCACCAGGAACTGGAGCTTCGAATCCACAAGCACGCCCAGGTCAAGGTCGTCGTTGACGCAGGGGTCGTCAAAGTCCGCCGGGGTGGGGTCGGCTTCGCCGGTGGTTCCGCTGAAGTTGCCCTCATCCTTGCAGCCGGTGGTGATGCGCAGGCCGTCGGCAGAACTATCATCGGTGACCAGCTCAATCACCGAGTCAAGCACGCTGGGAGTACCCAGCCGCCGGGCAAAAATTTCTATCGTGACGGTATTTACCCCATTCCCCGTGGCCGTCACCCGATAGAAGTCGTTGTCAGGGTTGGGAGTAGTTACCGGGTCGGCGTAGGGACTGATGGACGCCAGGATGGTGAGGCTGCCGCCGGTCACGCCCAAATCGCTGGCCGTGGCCACGGTATCGTTCCGCCCCACGGGTTCAGGATTGACGAGGATGCTCAAGTCCTGCGTGTCCGTCTGCGCAACGGGGAGCGTGGAGTCGGTTACCATTATGGTAAATGTCCCGCAGGTGCCGGTCATGACCGGCGTGCCGCTGATGGTGCCGGCATTGAAGTCCAGTGTCAGGCCCTCGCAGGCTGTTCCCGCTGCTCCGACGCCGGTGGTGTCGTTGAAGGAGGCTGTGGTCTCGCTCCAGGTAAAGGGTGGCGTGCCTCCGTTGGCCTGAATGGTCTGGTTGTAACTGCGGTTCACCGCTCCGGGCGGAAGGTCAGTGGTAACAATAGAGATGGGTCCCGCTGTAACAACGATGCTGAGAACCGTTTCATCGGACTGGGCCGGAACGGCAGAATCGTCCACGTGAATGGTAAAGGGGCCGCAGGTGCCCGGATTCACGGGAATGCCATTGATGGCCCCGGCATCAAAATCCAGCGTGAGCCCTTCGCACGGCGTACCGCTGGCGCCGTCTCCCGTGGTGTCGTCAAAGGAAGCGGTGGGTTCGCTCCACGTGAGCGGGGGCGCGCCTCCCGTAGCCGCCAGGGTGGCGCCATAGGCAACGCCCGTCGTACCCCCGGGCAGCGTGGTGGTGGTGATTTGCAGCTGGGGGACAATGAAGAGGTTCATCTGCTGCGAAGCAGTTCGGCTGTCCGCGTTGTCGGTGACCATGGCGGTGACGGTGAAGTTTCCTGAAGCAGTGGGGATGCCGCTGATTTCACCGGTGGCGGAATTCATCAGCAAGCCGGTGGGAAGGCCAGGGGCGCTCCAGCTCAGCGGACCCACGAAGCCGGTGGCGCTCAACGTGGTGCTGTAGGATTGATTTTCCACGCCGTCGGGCAGGCCGGTGGTGGTGATTTGCAGGATGAGGACGGTGTAGTTGCGCGTGGCGGCTTGCTGGGGGCTCAAGGAGTCGCGCACGCGCACGGTGAAGCTGAAACTCCCTCCGCTCGTGGGCGTCCCGGTGATGTTGACGCTGTTGGTGGTCGAGGCCGCCAATGCCAGTCCCGGGGGCAAACTCCCCGAGGAGATATCCCACGCGAAAGGCCCCAGGCCGCCCGTGGCCGACACGGCAGCGTTGTAAGCGACGTTGAAGGCGCCGTTGGCGAGGGTGGTGGTGGTGATGCTGAGCAGGTCGGCGACCCGGATGGTGAGCGCCTGGGTGTCGGAAGCCGGCGTCGTGGCGGAATCCTCCACACGCACCGTAAAGTTAAACGTGCCATTGGCGGTAGGGGCGCCGCTGATGACCCCTGCCGCGCTCAAAGAGAGTCCTGTCGGCAATGCGCCCGAAGCCAGGCTGAAGGTGCGGGCTCCGGTTCCCCCGGTTGCTTGCACCGTCTGGTTGTAGGCCACACCATTCACCCCGTCGGCCACCGAGGTGGTGGTGATGTTCAGGGGCTGGGGTCCCCCCCCGCCGCCTCCACCGCCTCCACCGCAGGCCGGCAGGAACAGCAAGAGCAGAGCGGCAAGCGCGGCGGCCGAAAAACCCGCCCAACCGGCGCGACGCTCTGCATTCGGCTTCATCCTGTCACCCGGAACGCCGCCGGCCTTCTCTCCCGGAGCCAGGCGGGCTGGGGCTCAGGCAACCACAAGCGCGCGCTCTCGAAAATATCGAAGCGGTCCGGGGTGCCGTTGACCACAATGTCGTTGTCGGAAACAGTTACGCCGGCTGTCACGGTAATCGGGGTGGAGTCGGCGGGGTTGTCGGTGGCGGACTCGGCGCCGTCAAAAAACTCCGGTGGCCCGGGCAGGGGAATCTGGGTAAGCATGGGCCCCACGCGGGAGCCTGCGACGAAACCGGGGTCAATGGATTCAATCTCCACCGTATAGC
>JBOGNW010000311.1:0-15472 GCA_050747425.1 Candidatus Acidiferrales bacterium | reverse complement strand
GCCCGCTACGACTACGACTCGCTGGCCAAAGAACACAATGTGTCTCCGCGGCTGGCCTTCGCCTACGTCCTCACCTCCGACAACCGGACGCTGCTGCGGGGAGGCGCGGGGCTGTTCTACGACAAAGTGCCCCTGAACGTGGGGATCTTCCCGCAGTTGCAGCAGCGGGTGGTGACGCTGTTCGACATCAATGGCGTGCCTCTCGCCGCTCCCCTCACCTACGTCAACCGCCTCACCAACCTGGAAAACCCGCGCAGCGTGGCCTTCAACCTGGAGCTCGACCGCGAAATCACTCCCACCTTGCTGCTGCGGCTCGGCTACTTGCAACGCGAAGGCCGCGACGAGTTCATCGTCGAGCCGTTCGACAATCTGGGCGGGGTGCCGGTGCTGGAGCTCTCGGCCCGCGGCCGCAGCCGCTATCGCGAGGGGCAGCTCACCCTGAACTACCGTTTCCGCGAGAGCAGCTTCTTGAATATCTCCTACGTGCACTCGCAGTCGCTCGGCGACCTGAACCGCATCGAGGACTATTTCGGCAACTACGAGAACCCGATCCTGCGCGCCAACGAGCGCTCACGGCTGCGCTTCGATTCACCCGACCGCGTGCTGCTCTGGGGGGATATCAAGCTGTTCTGGGGCGTGCACTGGGCGCCGCTGTTCGACATCCATTCCGGCTTTCCTTTCTCCCAACTGGACGCGGAGCGGAATTTTGTGGGGCCGCGCAACCAAGGCGGGCGCTTCCCGGTCTTCGCCTCCTTTGACACCCAGGTCTACAAGGATTTCAAGATCAAGATTATGGGCAAGAAACGAACCGCGCGCCTCGGCATCAAGGTCTTCAACCTCTTGAACCATTTCAACCCGCGCGACGTCCAGGAGAACCTGGACGCCACCTTCCCCCTCGCCTTCTTCAACGACCGCGGGCGCCTGTTCCGCAGCAAGTTCTCCATCGATTTCTAACTGTCTCGGGAGGCGGCTGCCCTGCGAACGGCGATTTTCTCCTTGCCGCGGGAGAAGGCTTGCGGCAGAATCATCGCGTGCTGACCGCCATCATTCTGGCCGCGGGTCGCGGCAATCGTCTGGGAACCCTGACCGAGCGGGAGCCGAAGTGCCTGCTGACGGTCGGCCCGCGCACTTTGCTCGAGCATCAACTGGCGGCGCTGGCCAGCCACGGCATCACCCAGGTCGTGGTGGTGGCCGGCCATCGGCACCAAGCAGTGAAGACACGGCTCGAGGGGCGCGCCACGGTGGTGGTCAACGAGCGCCACGCCAGCACCAACAGCCTGTTTTCGCTCTGGCTGGCTCGCGACCACGCGCGCGACGGTTTCCTGCTGCTCAATGCCGACGTGCTGTTTGATCCCGGAATCCTCGGTCGCGTTCTCGAATGCCCCCACCCGGAAGCCCTGGCGGTCGAGCGCCGGGCGGAATTCACCGCCGAAGAAATGAAAGTGGAACTCGAGGGCGAGCGCATCCGCGCCCTCAGCAAGACCCTTCCCGCGGAGCGCGCCCAGGCGGAAAACCTCGGGGTGTTGAAGTTCTCACCCGAGGGCTCTCGTCGCCTCTTTGCCAAAATCGAGGAGCTGCTGGCCCGCGGCGGCGAGCGCGAATTCTGCCCCTATGCCTTCCACGCTCTGGCCGACGAGCTGCCTCTTTATGCCGTTCCGGTGGACGGCTTGCCCTGGATTGAAATAGATTTTCTCGAGGACTTGCGCCGGGCTCGGGAGGAGGTTTGGCCCGCGATTGAGGCGCGCCAGACGCAGCGGCAGGCGCTCGAGGTAGCACCGGTGCACGCAGCTAACCCGCCTCCGCTCCCGTGCACCTAACACAAAGAGCCCTTGCTTAGACCGGCTCGATTGTTAGCTTCGAGGCATGCAAAGAGCGCACGCAACCGCTAGACCGGCAGGGCTGCTGGTATCCCTTTCTTTCCTGCTTCTCGGCTCCCTCAACGCCCAGAGCCAGACGGGCTCTACAGGGCCCCAGCCGCCTGTGGTCGGCCCCTTGCTGGCCGCCGAGGGGGCGCGAATGGTGGTGCGCGAGGAAGCCTGCCATTGCCAGCCCTTGGAGGATGGCGCCGCCGATATCGTCCTGCTCACTGTGGGAACCGAGTCGGAGGTGGAGGGTGAAATTCACTTTCACCCCCTGGCCACTCTGGCTTTTGACCGCACGCTAGGACAGGACGACCTCGGAGCCTGGCTGGCGATGTGGACCTACGGCCCTTCGCCCGCCGGCTGGCGACGCCACTTGCGCGCCTTCCTTCCTCTGCCCGTTGGCTCTCCCAGGGCCTCGACAAGCACTCTCAAACGGCTCGACGCCCGGCTGGCGGCCATCCGGCAAGGAGCGGACGAGGACGACTTGATAGTTCCCGACCCGGTTGTGCGGGCCGACAATCTCGGCCGGTTCGCCCTCGGCCATGGTGTGACCGGGGCACTTCGCAGGTCGCTCACCTGGGCCAATGTGTTCAATCCCGCCCAATTCATCTTCCGCACCTACCTTTTGCGCCGCAAAGACCGCGGGGAGCGCAACTTCCAGCGCGCCTACCTGGCGGCGCAGTGGCTGGTTGACCTGAAATTCTCCGGCCAGGAGAAGGCGGACTGGGTTCAAACCTTGCGTGAGATTCGCTTTCACCTGCTGCGCAACCGCTCCTTTTATGGCGCCGTCCTCGAGCACGGCGACTCGCTCGACCTGGTGCACAGTTACGAAAGCAGCCTGCGGGTCAAGCTCGGCAAGACTTCTTCGTGGCTGCAAAGCGCCGCTAATGAGCATCTCCTGCGCTACCAGCCGATTTACCGCTACGCGGCCAACGGGGCCACCTATCCCGTGGGGGGAGTGCTCTACTACGACCCCCACCTGGGCGCCATCCCTGACCCCGGCTGGTGGGATGTAGCTAACCCTTTCGACCTGCCCTATAACCCCCATTCCCACCCGGAGGTGCAGCGGCTGGCGCACGAGCACCCCGACGACCTCATCCCGTTGGCGATTTACACCTATCAAACCGACCTGAGCCTGCGCCCCATCATCGCGGTGGATTTCTTCGCCCCCTCGAACCCCGGCAGGCGCGAAAGCACCCACCAGATGATGCTGCTGGCCAAGCAGTGGCTGACCATCACCACGGGCGCCCTCGATGTGGAGCGCGTCCCTTTTCGGCTCATCGTCTGGGCGGCCAATAAGAAGGGCTTCACCCCGCTGGTGGATAAGAGCTCCCGACTGGGAACAGAAGAATTGCGCCTGGCGCTCGAAGCCGGGCTCTATTTCGATCCGGAGATTCGCGAGCGGCTGCTGCGGCAGGCCGACCGGCGGGTGCTCAACCCGTTGGTCAAGGCAGGGCCGACGGAAGAACGGCTGGCGCACTTGCAGCACGAAAGCCTGCGCGCGCAGGATGACCGCGCGCTTTGCCAGCAAGTGCAGCGGATTCGCGAAGAGCTGCTCGGACAGTTGAACGTGGCGCGGGGTCTCGAGCCGGCCGCCCAGCGCGCCGAGCTGGGGCGACGCCTCCAGGCCTGGCGTCAGGAAAGGCAACTAGCTGATTTCCTCTCGGAACCGTTGGGGGATTTCGGCTCGCTGGCGTCGCTCGAGGCTCCGCTGCGCTACTTTCTCGAAAACGAGCCGGTTCACCGGGAGCGCCTGGCCAAGCGGCTCGCCGAGCTCTATGGAAAGCTCTACCGCCAGCAGCTACGCCTGCCCGAGGACCGCGAAGTGAAAGAACTCTCGGCCGCGCTCGCCCTGACGCAGACCGTCTGGCAGAAAGTTCTCGCAGAGAACGGGGAATTCGAGCGGCGCCGCAGCGAGGTGGAGCAGAAAGCCCGCCAGCGTTATGCCGAGAGCCTGAAGCGGAGAGAAAAGAAACGCGTCGAGCTGCTGCGCGCTTTCCTCGAAGACAGCCATGAGCAAATCTCTCGGGCGGCGAAAACCGGTTGCCAGAGCCGGGCCGCCCTACCCAGCGAACTCGAGGCCCACCTGACGATTCTGCGTGAAGTTCTCCATACCGCTTACGCCGAGCCGGAGTTGCGCGCTGCGGTAGGGCGCCGCTTGCCGCAGTTGCAGCGTGACCTCGAACACCTGCAAACCGCGCTGCGCCGCTGCCCCCCCGAGGGCGACACCTGGGTGGCGGACTCGCGGGCCCTCTGCCTGGAATTGACGGAAACGCTCTACGCTGAGCTGAGCGCCTGGGGTTCTCCCCTCAAAGCCGGAGGAGGCAAATAGCCCCATGCGCCGCCGAGCCTTCCTTTCGGCAGTCGTCCTGTTTCTGGGTGTGTGGGCCGCTGGACCGCTGGCCGCGCAGGACGACACAGGAAATCTTTCTTGGCGCCCACGGCTCATTCAAATCAAAGTGGACGGCCTCAGCCCCCTGCTGCTCGACGCCTTGATGGACCCCGACAACCCTGGAAAACTCGCGCGCTTGCCCGACCCCGAGGGCTTCCGCCGCGCCATCCAGCTCTTTCGGCTGGAAACCGGCCAGCGGGACCTGCTGCCCAACTTCCGGCGGTACTTTTACGAGCAGGGCGCGCGGGCCGACAACATGTTCTCGGCCACCAGCACACTCTCCACAGTTTCCTGGGCAGTCATCGAGACCGGCCAGCCGAGCATCGTCAAGCGACACATGGGTTTCAATCGCAACAACGGTTATCTGCGCGGCTACCTCGACGGCCTGCGCGATACGCTCGAGGTTATCGCCCGCCATAGCCGCAAAACCAGCGCGCTGTGGGAGCTCGACCAGGTCGGAGTTAGCCTGCTCTCCGATGCCTTCAATCCCCTGCGCCGCTACGAAACCCCCCAGATTTACTACCGCCTGCCGCCGGGCGCATACCTGATGGACTGGGCGCAAACCTACCTCACCAATGGCGCGAAGAATCCCTGGGCGATTCTCCGCGGCCACATGAAGCGCCGCGTGGAAGGGATGGATTATTCCGAGTTCACGGAAGAGTTTCTGGCCGACCACCTGGCCGAAAAACTCCTCGAGCCCGACTTCACCGGCGGCGAGCGCTTCGACTACCTCACGGTGTTCTTCTCCGTGGACCACCAGCACCACGTCGACCCTACCCCGGAGAACCTGGTCCATCGTCTGGTGAGTCTTGACCACCGCCTTGGACGCATTTTTCGCGGCGTGGAGCGCAGCCAGCGCCGCGACCAAACCCTGGTAGCCCTGGTCTCTGACCACGGGGCTGAATACGAGCCCGGCGCCGTCAACCTGGCCTTCCCCATCACCCGCGCCTTCCGCACCCGTTACTTTGGCGGGCACACGGTTGCCACCGTGATGGCGGAGGACAGCATCCACGCTCTCACCACGCCCATTATGGGTATCGATTTCCCGCGCGTCTACGAGAGCCTGTTTTCTCCCTACGGGAAGGCCGCCGAGTCGGGTGGCCAGGATAATTACGTCACGGCCTTCATAGACAACTTCGGCAATGCCCGCGCCGAAGTCCACCTCCGCAACAATGACCTTAACCGCCTGCACCTGCTTCTGCTCGCGCGCCAGCGCCCGCTCGACGAAAACCACCGCGCCCGCTGGCGCGAGCGCTTGCGCAGCGCGCTCCAGGACACCTGCCCCTGGCTCGCCCCGGAAGTAGAGAACTACCGCACCTATCACGAAGCCGCCCGCGCCTGGGTGCCCGAGCTGAAAAAGCGAATTGACACCTACTGGCGCGACATCGCCACCCGCCTCGAACAGGAAGGCCAGCGGGACGCGCACCAGCTCGGCGCCCTGACACGGCTCGAAAACCTCTGCCGCGCCAGTGACGCTGTTGCCTGGCTACACGAGCACCATCCCGCGGTGGAAGAGCTTATCCCCAAGAAGTACCTCGGCCCGCGCAACTCCCTCTACCAGCTGACCCACTACACCATCGGCCTCGACGCCGACTTGAATTGGGTCGAAACCACGGTGGACGCGCGCGGGCGCCCCGTGCCCATGAACTACATCTCGCTCCTCTCCGACTTCGAGGTTCCCAATCCGCCCCTGAGCCAGGAAGCCAATCCGGTGGACTTGATGGTTTCGAGTTTGCCGACGGAGCCGCTGCGGGCGGCGCTGGTCGAGCGCGGCTGGCTCGAACCCGGCCGCGAGCTGAGCGAGGTAGTCTGGATTGTTCCCACGACCCATCGCAACCTGCGCCGAGGCGGCCAGGCGCTGCTGCTCGAAACCCCGGATGGCCAGCTCCGCTATCTTCCCATCAGCAGCCTGGAGCAAACGGCCGAGGGAGGGTTCGTACTGCAGCCGCACCAGGAGCTCGACCCGCTCGGTTTGCTTTACGACCCCGAGTTCCGCAGCCCGAGCAGCGAGCCGGCTTTCCTCTGGCTGGAACGCTTCCACAGCCAGGACGAGTGGCTGCGGGCCACGAGCCGCACGCATTACAGTATCGCGCCGCTCATCGTGGCCGACATCGCCGGCCTGCACGTCCAACGCTTCCTCGAGAACCCCGCTTTCCAGCAGACCCTGACCGGTTTCCCCTCCGAGGAAGTAAAACAGCAGTACCTGCGCGGGGTGGCCTGGAAATACTCCTCGCAGCAGCCCGACCTGCTGCTGTGGAGCAGCTACCTCTGGAATTTCGCTTCCAAGAGTCACACCTCGGGCGGCAGTCACGGCGGTTTGACTCCGCCGGTGACCCGCACCAGCTTCCTGCTGTGGGGCGGCCGCGACTTCCACCTGCCAGCCGGGGGTGTGTGGGAAGAACCCGCCACTACGCTCGACGTCGCCCCGACGCTCGCCCACCTGCTGCGGATGCTCGATGCCAGCGGCCGCGCCCTCTTGCAAGCCGGTGCGGTGCGCGAACGGCCCTTCCTGCCCTTTGCCGGCCATGCGCTCTCCTTTCCCATCCCGGAGCTCGCCCGGCCGGCCTCCCTCCCGGGGCCTGTGCCAGTCGGCCCCGACCGCCGCTAGGACGCGATTCTCTTTGAGGCCCGGATCCCCAGCCCAAGCGGACTTCTTCCTTCGATTGAAAGAGCCCGACAACTGACTGTAGGATGAGGGGGTGAGGGAGTTTCCACCATCCCAGCAGGCGGCGTGGATCCAGGCGGAAGAACAGCGATGAAAGTGTGGCTTCCCGTTATCCGGAACTTCTCCGGTGCCGACATATATTTCCAACGACTGGCCGAAGGGATCCGCGCGCGGGGCTGGGCAGCCGATCTGCGTTTCTTCCCCCACATAATGGAATTTCTCCCCTACACGGCACTCCAGCCCTTCCTTCCCCGCCATCACGATTGCGCTCTCATTCACACCAAGGCGGAGTACGGATGGCTATTCCGGGAACCAGGTAGGCCGCTCGTAGTGACCCTCGGCCATTCGGTTCATGACCAGCATTATGAAAAGCACAAGAACCGCTTCCAGCGGCTCTACCACAACCTCAAGTGGCGTCCCAACATCGCCCGCTCCTTTGCAGTGGCCGACCGCCTCGTGGCCATCAGCCGATTCGTCGCCAAGCAGATTCGCGAGCAATACGGGCGGGAAGACACGCGGGTGATCTACAACGGGGTCGATGTGAATTTCTTCCGGCCGCTCGATCCGCCGGCCCCCAGAGCCAATGGCCCGGTGCGGCTGCTGTTCCTTGGCAACTTGACCCCGCGGAAAGGTTTCCCGCTGCTGGCGCCGATCATGGAGCGCCTGGGGAAAGGTTACCTTCTCGAATACACCACCGGCCTCCGCACCCGGGGGCACCGGCCCCCTCACGCGGCGATGCGACCCCTGGGGCGGCTTCAGCGCCAGGCCCTGCTGGAGGCTTATCAGCGCTGCGATATTCTCCTCTTCCCGTCGCGGTTGGAAGGGTTCGGCTATCCCGTGGCAGAAGCGATGGCCTGCGGCAAGCCCGTGGTGTCCTCCAATTGCTCCTCGCTGCCGGAACTGCTGGCAGACGGCCAAGGAGGCTATCTGTGTCCCGCCGACGATGTGGAAGCCTTCGCCGTCAGCGTCCAGCGCCTGGGGCTCGACCCGGAGCTGCGCCAGCGCATGGGTGCCTTTAACCGGGCCAAAGCTGAAAAAGAGTTTTCCCTGGCCGGCTGCATTGAACAATACCTGGCGCTCTACAGAGAGTTGCTGTAATCATGGCCCCGCCTGCGCTGCCGCCGGCGGGCCGCCGCACTCCCTTCGACCTGTGGCGGGTCGTCTTTCTGCTCTTGGGGCTAGGCCTGTTGTTCATACTGGTCCGGCAGGCCGGCCTGGGCTCCTTGCTACAGCTGGCCAGGCAGGTCGGGTGGACCTTCCCGCTGATCGTCGGGCTCTACGGCGGGGTTCACCTGTTGCGGACCGTCTCCTGGCGCCTGTGCTTGCGCGAGGAGGGGAAACGATTGCCCCTCGGCGCGGCCCTGAACCTGTGGATCGCCGGCGAGGCCGTGGCGCACTTGTCCTTCGCTTGGGCGGGTGAACCCTTCCGGGCGGCCGCCACCAGCCCAGCCGTGCCCGCGGAGCGGGGCCTTTCGGCCCTGATCGTCTCCCGGATGCTGTACTCTTACGCCAGTCTGTTGTTGATGGCGCTCAGCGCTATTCTCTGCCTCTTCCTGCTCCGCCTGAGCGAGGCCCTTCAACTCGTGTTTGTCTCCGCGGCTGTCATTCTTGTGGCCCTCTGCGCACTTCCTTTCCTCGGCCTCGGTCGGCCGGCCCCGAGGCGAACCCCGGAATTGCCGAGCGCGCCCCCGGCTGGGGGCCTGCGCTCCTCGGTTCTGGCCAGGGTGCGCAACTTCCTCCGCACTTTCCGAACTGACCTGGCGGCGGTCTTCGGCCATGACCGGCGAACTTTCCTCCTGCTTCTGTCTGCCAACTTTCTGGCCGCTCTCGCCGGCGTGGCTGAGGTCTACCTGGTCTTGCGCTCACTGGGCACGGAGCCCAGCCTGGCGACAGCACTCATCATCGAGGGGGCAAACAAGGTATTAGCCGTATTCGCCTTCTTCATCCCTGCGAACCTGGGCGTGCGCGAAGGGGGAACGGCCCTTGTTCTCCGCCTTTTCAATCTGAGCAGCGCCGTGGCCATCACCCTGGTTCTAGTGCGCCGCGCGCGCGCGCTGGTCTGGGTGGGAATCGGCGGCCTGCTCCTCCTGCGTCATGGCATGAAACCGGTCCTGGGCGACCAGCCACCGCCCCCCGTGGCCACCGGCCCGCACTGAAACAGCGAGAGGAAGATTTCCGTTCACCCTCACGAAGATTCAGTCTAAGCTGACTTTCTTTTCTGCCAGACTGACTAGGCTCTGAGCAAACCGATGCGCCGAATTGAATGGCTTTTTCTGGCTCTGGGTGTGGTGTTGTTTGTGGCCCTGCTCGACCGCGTCGGCTGGGGGACGCTGCTGGCGGAGTTCCGGCGGATGGGTTGGTTCTTTCTCCTGGTGTTGCTGGTTTCGGCCGGCCGCTACGTCTCCCGCACTCTGGCCTGGCGGTATGCCTTCGCGCCGGAGCGCGAGTTGCCCTCCTTCCTCGAAATGTTTCAGGTGCGCATGGCCGGAGACACCCTCAACTACCTCTCCTTTTTCGGGCCGCTGATCGGCGAGCCCGCCAAAGCGGCGCTGATGCGGCGCGAAGTTCCGCTGGCCGTGGGCCTGGCGGGCGCGGTGCTGGAGGCCGGGGCCTACGCCCTCACCTCCGGTTTTGTGATGGTGGCCGGGCTGATTCCGGCCCTGATTCGCGTCACGCTGAACGAAAAGACGGAGCAAGTCGGCTGGCTGGTGGCGTCGTTGTTAGTTCTGAGCTGGCTGGGGGGACGCTGGCTGCTGCGCCGCCGGGTGCGCTTCCTCAGGCGGCTGCTCGACCTCTTCAGCCGCACGCCCCTGCGCGCCTGGGTGGCTCGACGCCGCCAGCGACTCGAAAAAGCCGAAGAAAGTTTTCTCGATTTCTACGCCCAGCACACCACGCGCTTTCGTCTCATCTTCCTCTGGGACCTGGCGGCGCAGGCCTTCGCCATGCTGGAAATTTTTGTCATTTTAGGAGGCATGGGGCTGTGGCTGGGCTGGGTGGATGTGCTCATCCTCGAGGCGCTCGGTAAGCTCATCAGCCTGATGTTTTTCTTTGTGCCGGCGCGCCTGGGCACGGATGAAGGCGGGCAGGCGGTGGTTTTCAAGCTACTGGAGTTCGGCGTGGCCCGCGGCGTGGGTCTGGCGCTGGTGCAACGCCTGCGCGCGCTGGTGTGGTCGCTGGGCGGCCTGCTTTTCCTGGCCCGCTACGCCATTCGCCACTCAAGCTAGAGTGGCATTTGTCGGCTCGTTTGCAAGTATGAGAGACTGACGGCGATGTGCGGCATCTGCGGGTTTGTCGGGCCGGAAAACCGCGCCCTGCTGGAGCGCATGACCGCGGTGCTCGAACACCGCGGGCCCGACGCCAGCGGCTACTTCTCCGGCCCAGAAGCCAGCCTCGGCTTTCGCCGCCTGAGCATCATTGACCTCACTACCGGCGACCAGCCCATCGCCAACGAAGACGGCTCCCTGCAAATAGTTTTGAACGGCGAAATCTACAACTACCGCGAGCTGCGCGCCGGCCTGGAGAAGCGCGGGCACCGCTTTTCGACGCAGGGCGATGTGGAAACCATCGTGCATCTCTACGAAGAGGAAGGCGAGGCGCTGCTGGCCCGGCTCCAGGGAATGTTTGCCTTCGCGCTGTGGGATGCGCGGCGTCACCGTCTGCTGCTGGCTCGCGACCGCCTGGGCATCAAGCCGCTTTACTACAGCCAGTCGGGCGAGCAGCTTTTCTTCGCCTCGGAAGCCAAAGCCATCCTGCTCAATCCGGATTTCCCCCGCCGCCTGAACCGCACCGCCGTTGATAGGCTGCTGACCTACCTCTATCTGCCGGGCGCTGAGACTTTGATTGAAGGGGTGAAGCGCCTGCCGCCCGGCTGCTGGTTGAGCGCGGAGCGCGGCCGGCTGCACGTCGAGCCGTACTGGCAGGCTCGAGTCGAAGGCACGCGGCGCTTGAGCGAAAGCGAAGCCGTCGCCGAATTCCGCCGCCTTTTCGAAGAGGCGGTTCGCAGCCACTTGGTGAGCGACGTGCCCGTGGGCGCGCTCCTTTCCGGCGGCCTCGATTCCGCCGGCGTAACCGCCCAGATGGCGCGCCTGCTCGACCAACGGCCGAAAACCTTTACGGTGGGATTCGCCGGCGCCGACGATGAGCGGCCCATCGCCCGCCGCCTGGCCGAGCGCTTCGGTACCGACCACCACGAGTTCGAGCTCGAACCGGCGCGCTTTGTCGCCGATCTGCCGCGCCTGCTCTGGCATCTGGAAGAACCGACGCCAATTTCCTTTCTGCCGCTTTTCTACTTGGCGGAGTTTGCCAAGCGCAAAGTGAAGGCCGTGCTCATCGGCGAGGGCGCCGACGAGCTTTTTGCCGGCTACCGGCGTCTGCTGCCGTTTGCGCCGGCGCTGCGCTTCTTGCCGGGCGCCGTGCAACGCGGCCTCTACCGGGTGGGCCTGCACTCCCTCGAAAGCCAGGGAGCCCGCGACGGCCAGCCAGGCGATTCGGCGTCGCGTGATCCCTTGCAGGCCACGCTAGCGGCGCCAGCCCGCACGCCCCTTAGCACCATCCTGAATTTCGAGCAGCGCTACGAGCTGCCGGACTACCAGCTCCACCGCGTCGACCGGATGACCATGGCCTGGGGGCTGGAGGCGCGCGTGCCCTACCTCGACCACCGTCTGGTGGAGTTTGTCAATTCGCTCCCCGACGGCCTGAAGATTCGCGGCTTCGAGCGCAAGTACCTGCTGCGGCGCTCCCTGCGCGGGCTGGTGCCGCCGGAGGTGCTGGAGGGAACCAAGCGCGGTTTCGGCGCGCCCTTCCGCCTGTGGTACAGCGCCGATTTCGCGGAAGCGGCGCGTCCCTATGTGAACGAGCGAACGTTGCGGGAACGCGGCTGGCTGACCAGCGCGCTGGCGCGGCCACTCTTCCGCCGGCACCGCTGGGGCTGGCTCCAGCGCCGCGCCGGCAGTCAACTCTTCCTGCTGCTGGCCCTCGAGCTCTACTGTCGCTTGTATGTCGACCCGAGCGCGGGGGAATTTCCGACGCAACCGCCGGCTTTGGACAACTTTGGACGGCTGAGCGGCACCCGTGCGCTACACGACCCGGCGCCGGCGTAGTATAATGCTCGCAAGTTAATGAGGGGAAACGGACAAAAACGGCTTCTTTTTCACGCGGCTCTGCCGCACCACTTCGTCTTCTTCCAGCCGATCTACGAGCGGCTGTGCGAGGACGAGCGCCTGGAGTGGTTCTGGTCGTCGAATTTCCTCGGCTGGCGGCTGAAGAAACACCTCTTTGACCTTTTTCCGGTAAAAGGCACCAAGGTCAGCTCGCTGGGAGCCACCACGCGCGACTACGACCTGCTGCTCTCGCCCGTCTACCTGAAGTTCGACGTCGCCCCGCGGGCGCGGCAACGCGTGCAGATTTTCCACGGCGTGGCCATCACCAACTGTTTCCTCAAACCGAAAATCAACGACTACGACTGCTTTTTCATGAGCGGGCCCTACATGGTGCGGCGCTTCGTCGAGAAAGGCATCCTGCGCGAGGATGACCCGCGCATCGAGATGATTGGGATGCCAAAACTCGACCGGCTGGTGGACGGCTCGCTCGACCCGGCGGCGCTGAAAGCGCAACTCGAGCTCGATCCGGCGCTGCCCGTGGTGCTCTATGCGCCCAGCGGGACGCACTCCTCCATCAAGTCGAACGGCCTGGAAGCCATCCGCCGGCTGCGCGACCGCCGGGTGAATCTGCTGGTGAAACTGCACGACAAGAGCCGAGACTTCCGGCGCAACCTCGGCGACTGGCTCGACCGCGTCAAGCAGCTCCAGGGCGGGCAGGTGCGCATCATCGAGGATTTCGACATCGTGCCGTATCTGGCCATCGCCGACGTGCTTATCTCCGACTTCAGCTCGGCGGCCAACGAATTCTTGCTGCGCGATCGCCCCATCATCCTCATCGAAACCGCCGAAAAGTACGAGATCAACAAAGAGCGCTGGGACACGGAAGTCTGGGGACAGAAAATTGGCGTGCTGGTGCGCACGGTCGAGGAGCTGGAAGTGGCGCTCGAAGAGGCGCTCGCCCATCCCGAGCGCATGAGTGAGATTCGTCGGCAAGCTGCCGCGGACATTTTCTACAAACCCGGCACCGCCACCCAGCGGGCGGTGGCCAAAATTTACCAGCTTCTGCAGATGGCGCCCCCAGTAGCGGCCGAGAAAGTTTCCTGGCAAACGGTTCATTCCTAGATGGTCCGTCAGGCTGTCCTCCTCAATCAGACCTATTCGCCCGCGCCGGGCTGGTCGCGGCTGGCGGGGCTGCCGCTGCTGCTGCGCGCCGTGCTGACCGCGCAGCGCGCCGGCATCGAAGAAATCCTTATCGTCGGCGGCCAGGACCCGCAATCTCTGCTGGCCCGCGACCGCCGCGTGCAAGTGGTTTGGCGCTGGGTGCCGCTGGAAAGCTCGGAGGCCGACAGCGAAATCAAAGCCCTGGAGCGGGTCGCCCCGGAGCTGAAAGAAAACTTTATTGTCTTCTTCTCCGATTCCATCTTCGATGCGGCGGCCCTGAATTTCTTGCAAGGTGTCTCGCTCGACGGCCGTCTGGCCGTCGTGGGACTGGCGCCGGGACGCACAGACGGTTTCGAGCAAGCCAGCCTCTACGTCTGCACTCCGGAGTTCGTGCGCCAGGCGGGACAGGCGGAGGCGCCTGCGGGCCGACCACAGCGGCTGGGCGAGGCGGCAGCGCGCCTTCGAGAACGAGGGGTAGAGGTTCTGGAAATCCCCGGCCGTGTGTGGCCGCGCACCAGCGAGCGCAAACGCCTGCGCGCCATCCTGTGGGAGCTCTCGCGGGTGAACCTGAAGCCCTCGGACGGCTTCTACGCCCGTTTTAACAAGCTGTACCTGGCGCAGCCTCTCATCCGGCTGTTCCTTCGCACGCCCGCCACGCCGAATTTCATCACTGGCTTAGGCCTGGTGCTGGGCCTGGCCGCCGGCGTCGTCTTTGCCCACGGCGGCTACTGGTGGTCGGTGCTCGGAGCTTCGCTGTGGTTTCTCTCCGCCCTGATGGATCACGCAGACGGGATGGTGGCCCGGCTGAAGTTCATGGAGTCGGAGTTCGGCACCTGGTTTGAAAGCTGGGTGGACTACATCAGCACCTTCTCCGCTTACATCGGGCTCACCATCGGCCTCTACCGGGAAACAGGCTTTGCCCACCACCTGGTGGTCGGCGGCCTGTTCGTGTTCGGGGCCATTATGATTTTCATCACCCAGAGCCAGCAACGGAAGCGGCTCAGCCCCGATAACCCCGCCGACTACCCCAACCGCATGCACCGCAAGCTCGAAGAACACAGCAGCAATCTCTTCCTCTGGTTTGCCCGCAAGGCCTATTTCGTGGCCCGGCGGGCAGTGTTGCCTTACTGGATGCTGTTCTTCTGCCTGCTCGACCTGCGGGTGCTGTTTGTCGGCTGGAGCGCGCTGGGCGCCCACCTTATGTGGATTTTCACTCTTTACAGCAACCGCCACATCCGCCCGGAAGCGCCCCCCGCCCCCGCCGACTAGCCCGGCAGCGCCGCTAAGAACCAGGCCACGTTTCGGAATCGAAGTCGCGGCAGGGAATAGGTGCTGTCCGCCGGTTGAGATTCTTCGCTTCGCTCAGAATGACAGAGTACAGCGGGAAGACCTAGGACTTGCTTTTGGGAAACCAACCAGCCGCGAGGTCTTTCCATGTTGGATTGGCGGATTTGATTAGAGCGATTTTCTTGGCGCGCAGCCACCCCTTGATTTGCTTCTCTCGAGCAAGGGCGGTGTTTATGCTGTTTGTTGATTCGAAGTAGACCAGCCGGGCGAGATTGTATTTTTTCGTAAAGCCTTCGACAAGCTTCCCCCTGTGCTCCAACAGGCGTCGTTGAAGGTCCCCTGTTACTCCGGTGTAAAGCATTCGTGAGCTATTGCTCAATAAATAGACGAAGTAGGTCCTTTCGCGCATGCAAGCTATTATGCCATCGCGAGCAAGGGCGCCTGTCATTCTGAGCGCAGCGAAGAATCTCAACCATGGGGCTACAGCGTTATGTTGGGCGTGCGTCCCATACTTCGAGCCAACCCCAAAGGAGCTCACGGCCTAGCCCGTCAATTGCTGCGCGCGGCGTCGTGGGCTATACTCGTCGGTTTAGGAACGGCCTCGCGAGTGATGCCGAGACAATGACCACCAAAGCGGCCCGACTTCGAGAACTCTGGGCGCGCGCCCAGCCCACCCTGCTGGTGGGGGCGCACAACGGCCTGACCGCTAAGCTCGCCGAAGAGGCCGGCTTCGACGCCCTGTGGGCGGGCGGGTTTGAAATCTGCGCGGCGCGCGGCATGCCCGACGCCAGCGTGCTCTCCATGGCCGAGCATCTGGCAGTCACCAGCGAAATCAACGACGCTTCCAGCCTGCCCGTCGTAGCCGACTGCGACAACGGTTTCGGCAACGCCATCAACGTCATGCGCCTGGTGCGCGACTACGAGAAGGCTGGCATCGCCGGCATCTCCATCGAGGACAACGTCTTTCCCAAGCGTTGCAGTTTCTATCCCACGGTGCGGCGCGAAC
>JBOGNW010000310.1:0-2436 GCA_050747425.1 Candidatus Acidiferrales bacterium | reverse complement strand
AAACCTGCCCGGCGGCGAACTCGATATCAACGCCAAACCCCGAAATCAGGTTGCCCGTCGCATCCTGCTCCGTCACGCCATTGGTGTCCACAGTCAGCCGCCGGAATCCGAACTCCGTAGTCTCATTGTTGTAGCCATACAACCGGCTGGCAGAGGCCGAGGGTTCGATGCGGTTGCTGCCCGTGTGTGTTTGTGTCGTGTTCGTCCGCTTCACCCCGTTATCGTAAATCCCCACACCGGCGTGCCGCGGGCTCACCCCTTGAAAAAACCGCGAGACAGCCAGCGCGGTGTTGCTGCCCGGAATCACCACCATGTCCTCAGCGAACATCGGTCCAAAGAAGGAATCGCTCCCCAGAGCAAACTGGATCCCGGGAGTCTGCGTGGGAACATCAAACTGCCGCACGGCCGCCGCGCCGTCCAGCGCCACGTAGAGAAACTGTCCGTCGCCGGATAGCGCTAGCTTTCCGGGCTCGCTCCCGATAAATACTGTCCCTTCCAGGATGCCGGTGGTGGGATTGATTATGGCGATGCTGTTGCCCATCGGCGCCGAGCTGGGAAGGCTCGCGAGAATTTTTTGCGTGAACGGGTCGAAAACAAGGTCTTTTGTGATCAGATTCAGAAAGACGAAGAGCGCCGCACCGTTGGACTCGCCGCCCCCGGGACTTGGGTTGAACACAGTCACCACCGGTGTTCCCGCCCCGCCTATGTCGCTGGCGGGGATCGCCGCGTTTAGTTCTGTGCTGCTGATGAAGGTTGTGGGCCGGTTATCTCCGTTCCACCGTACCGCAGAGTTCGGTACAAAGTTGCTCCCGACCACGCTAAGCGTGAAGTCGCCCATTCCGGCCGCGCGATTATCGGGCGAAATCGAATCCAGCGCCGGAGCCGGGTTATTAACAGTAAAGGTCGCTGGGCCGGACGCGCCCCCGCCGGGGGAGGGGTTGAACACCGTCACTTGCGCCGTCCCGCCCATCGTTACGTCGCTCGGCGGGATGGTGGCCTGTAGTTGCGTACTGCTCAGAAACGTGGTCGGTCGCGCGCTACCGTTCCAGCGCACCTCCGAAGTGGAGAGCAAATTGCTCCCGTTGGCAGTCAACAAAAACCCGCCCGTGCCCGCCAGGGTGTTGTCGGGCGAGATAGACGTGAGCGTAGGCGTCGGGTTCTGAATGGTGAACGTCGAAGCACCGGAGGTGCCGCCGCCGGGAGCTGGATTGAACACCGTTACTTGTGCCATTCCCGCCGCGCCAATGTCGCTGGCGGAAATCGCCGTGGTTAATTGCGTCGTGCTGACGAAACTGGTCGTCCGACTACTGCCATTCCAACGCACAACCGATCCCGCGATAAACCCGCTGCCGTTCACGGTCAGCGTGAAGTCCGCCCCGCCCGCCACCGTATTCGAAGGAGATAAAGAGCTGATGGCCGGCCTCGGATTCCCCTCTGGCTGGGCAGGCGCGCCGCCGCCGCAACTGGCCAGCCAGACACAAAACCCCACAAGGAATATTTCTCTTAGGTTTCGCATCGTCGCCCTCCCCGCTGCGCGCAGAGCCATGGGCAGCAGAACAGGCTAAGGCAGGGGAAACACTCCGCACCTTGGTTCGCACGATACAACAGGGCGGCCAGCGAGTCAACCCGGCTTCTGTCGGCCTTCCAGGGGAGTGCGCTACGCCAGCGTTGACACTCCCGCGCGCTCCGTGCTACATCGACACAAAGCGAATATCGGACATGAAATGGTCGCACGCCCGCCGCGTCGTCGCCTACACCTTACTGGCGGGCTTGCCAATCCAGAGGGGAGAATCAACATTGCCTCACTCTTCCGCACTGTCCGCTGCTGAGACAGCCGCGTCCTAGATTCGGGCGAACCGGCCCCAGGCTCGTTGAGCGTCTCGCCGCCTAACTCCATCTACCGCTGAGACTTAATCCCTCGGCCTGCGATGGAATCGCGCTTGCTGCATTCCTGCAACGAGGACTCCTGCGCGGAGCAGGAATAACACAACAGGCCCACGGAGTTCGCCGGATGAACAGCTTCTGGCATGACCTGAGCTATGCGGCACGGCTGCTGGCCCGCCAGCCGGGCTTCACCCTGGTGGCCATGCTCACCCTCGCCCTCGGCATCGGCGCCACCACCGCCATCTTCTCCGTCGTCAACGGCGTCTTGCTTCAGCCTCTGCCCTATGCTGAGCCGGACCAGCTCATGATCTTGCGAGAACGCAGCGCGCGCTTGGAAGGAATGTCGGTCGCCTATCCCAACTTTCTTGACTGGCGCGCCCAAAGCCGAACCTTCGCGCAACTGGCTGCCTTTCGCGGCGCTACCTTCACGCTCACGGGCAGTGGCGAGCCCGACCGCCTGCAAGGCTTGGAGGTGTCCGCCAATTTCCTGACCATCCTCGGAGCCTCTCCCACGCTCGGCCGCAATTTCGCCGCCGAAGAAGACCAGCCCGG
>JBOGNW010000309.1:0-5241 GCA_050747425.1 Candidatus Acidiferrales bacterium | reverse complement strand
GCAGGGAAAGCTCACCTGCTCGAACAACCGATCCACCAGCTCTTGCCCGTGGCGGGCCACGAAGCTCAGGAAATTGAGGCGGCGTTCCTGAAGTTCGCGGTGGGGACAGAGGCTGTTAGAAAGCATGTCGAGGTGACGGCCGATGATTTCGGTGCGCTCGGCCTGCGCGCGCGCCGCTTTGTGGCGCAGCTTTTCGAGCTGGTAGAGCATTTTGCGCCGGCTGGTGTCAGCCGCCCCTTCCAAGCTGGGGTCGAGGCGCTTCAGCTCGCCCGCCGCCTCGGAAAGGAGTTTCTCTATTTGTGCTTGCGCGCGTTCCAGGCGCCGCAGCAGGCGCGGGGGCAGATGGCGCTCCGCCAGCCGCGCGCGTACAGGCTCCCGGCCGTGGAAAAAATCCTTCAACCCCAGTTGGTATCGTTCTAGCAGGCGCTGGATTTTGGGCTCGGCCAGCGTCAGGCTGACCCGCGGCACGATAACGGGCATGCGGCCGAGCAGCTTGTCGTAGAGCACGCTTGCCTGGGCGAAGTAGGCAATCTCGTTGGGCCCGGCGACGTAGGCCACCGTGGGCAGCAACGAGTCCTGCACCAGAGGCCGCAGCAGCACGTTCGGGCTGAAGCGCTCCGGCTCGCGCTCCAGCAGCTCGAGCAGCTCGGCCAGCGACCGCTCGCCCTCCCCGGGAAGGGAGAAGCCGCTCCCGCGGCGTCGCATCGGCAGGCGGCGGCCGTTCAGGGTCAGGAACAGCAGCGTGGCGTTCTCGCGCAGGCGCACTTGCACGTGGTAGTGGGCCTGTTCGAGCTCGCGGTCGCGGCCGCGCACCTGCGTGTGCAAGGCTTCGGCTTCTTCGAGCGCGTGCCGAAACAACGAGCGAGCCAGCGTGTGCAGCGTCGGGTGCTGCGGATCAAGAACCACCAGACCGCGGCCCGCGAATAGTCGTTGCATCAGCCGGCCGAAGGCGTGCGCATAACTCGCGCCCGGCCTGTAACCGCTAAGAAGGCTCTCGGCCTCGGCGGCGCGGTCGGCTGGCCAGAGACGCTTGACCTCCTGGCGCAGAGCGTCAATGGCGGCCGCGAAGGTGATTTCACCGATGGGAGTGTCGGCCGGCGGCGCGGAGGAATCCGCGAGCGCCAGCAGTTGCTGCTGCCCATCGAGAAACTCACAGTGGTTCACCTCGGCAAAGTCGTGGTCTTCGCTGGCCAGCCAGTAGACGGGCACGGCCGGGAGACCCTCCGCAGTCAATTTCTCCGCCAGGCGAATGGCGGTGAGCGCTTTGTACACGCTGTAGGCCGGACCACCAAAGAGTCCCACCTGCTGGCCGGTCACTACAGCCCGCGCGCGGCCTTCCCGCAGTCGGCGGATGTTTTCCTGCGTGCGCGCGTCGCCGGCAAAGATTTCGTTCTGCTCCGCCAGCACGTCGGCCACCGCGGTGCGACGCGCCTCTTCGAGCACCAGGGCGCGCGATGCCTTCTCAAAACTCTCGGCGCGAAACGGGTCGTGAGCGAAGAAGCGCTCCAGACGCGAAAACCCGTAGAGATAGTCAGCGAAAAGGGGCGTGGTGTGAGGAATCTCGCTGAAGGGAATACAGTGCGGCTCCATAGAGTCGGCTCATCATAGCTTGCGTGACGGCAGGCGACAAGCTGCGCTAATCGGCGGCTTCGACGGCAGCGAAGAGGCGGTCGAGCTCGGCCTGAGCCATCGCCTCGAGCGGCTCGAGCGGGGCGCGCACCGGGCCGCCCACGTAGCCGCGCAGCTCCATGGCGTATTTCAGGCCGGCGATGCCGAAGCGGGACGTAACGGAAAGAGCGGGCGCATTTAGGCGCAATTGTGCTGCGTTCGCACGCTCGTGGTCGCCGCGGCGGTGGGCCTCGTAAATCTCCACGCACAGCTCCGGCAATACGCAGGCGGCCGCCAGAATGCCGCCGTGGGCGCCGAGCGCCAGCGAAGCGTAGAGGGTGGTGGCGGAGCCCACCAACACTACAAAATCCACCGGTGCGGCCTGAAGAATCTCGCCCAGCTGTCTCAGATCGCCGGAGCTGTCTTTGAGGCCAACGATGTTGGGGTGCTCGCTCAAGCGGGCCACCAGCGGCGCCTCGACCGCCAGGCCCGTGAACTGCGGCACGGAATAAATCAGGATGGGAATGGGGCTGGCATCAGCCACGGCGCGGTAGTGGCGCTCGAGCGCCGCGGGAGTCATCTGCGGCTTGAAGTAGGAGGGCGTGCGCACCAGGGCGGCGTGGTAGCCGAAGGTGGCGGCGCGGCGCGTCAGCTCAATCGTCTCCGCCGTGCTCTCGGCGCCTGTGCCGGCGATGAGGGTTTTCTCTGGCGCCGCGGCGGCACGCGCCGCTTCGAGAATAGCCAGTTTCTCTTTTTCCCGCAGAAAGACCGCCTCGCCCGTCGAGCCCAGCACGACGTAGCCGGCGAGCAGCGTCTGGTTGTATCTCTCCAAGTTGGTTTCCAGCGCCGCCAGGTCGACGCGCTCGCTGGCCGCGAAAGGAGTGGTAAGAGGAGGAAAAATTCCGCGCAGGCTGAGGCGAGCCATGGTTACTCCGGCTTGTCAGAAGTCAGGCGCAGCAGCGCTCCCGGAGGGGCGCCGGCCAGCGGCCCGGAAACGGCCGGCAACGGGAAGGGACGCGGATGAAGGTCTTGGAGGCAGTGCAGCTCGAGCTTCTCTTGTTGCAAGGCTTCGATTCCGCTCACCGCCGCCAGCGCCCCTTCCAGCGTCGTGATGCAGGGGACGCCGTGCCGCACCCCGGCGCGGCGAATGGCGCGCTCGTCGTAGAAGGATTGCCGGCCCAGCGGGGTGTTGATGATAAGCTGGATTTTTGCCGTCTTGATCAAGTCCACGATGTTGGGTCGGCCTTCGTTAACCTTGAAAACCGGCTCGACGCTCACGCCGTTTCCGGAGAGAAATTGCGCCGTGCCCCGCGTGGCCACCAGCGCAAAGCCCCGCGCGCTCAAGCGGCGGGCAATGGGCAGCAGGGCCTTCTTGTCGCGATCGTTCACGCTCAGAAACGCGCAACCCCTCGTGGGCAGGCGTTGGCCGGCGGCGCCCTGCGCTTTGGCGAAGGCCAGCCCGAAGCTCGAAGCCACGCCCATCACTTCGCCGGTGGATTTCATCTCCGGGCCCAGAATCGTGTCCACGCCGGGAAAACGGTGGAACGGCAACACGGGCGATTTGACGGCGTAAAACGGCGGCGTCCGCTCGGCCGCCGGCAAGGGAAAATCCCGCAGCCGCAGCCCGGTCATCAGCAGCGCAGCGATTTTGGCCAGCGGCACGCCCGTGGCCTTGCTGACATAGGGCACGGTGCGCGAGGCGCGCGGGTTGACCTCGAGGACATAAACGGTGTCCCCCAGGCCGCCCTCGGGACGAGCGGGGATGGCGTACTGGACATTCATCAGGCCGACGACTTTGAGCTGGCGCGCCAGCCGCGTGGTGAAGTCGCGAATGGTTTCCCGGTGACGCGCCTCGACCTGGTAGGTGGGTAGCACGCAGGAGGAGTCGCCCGAGTGCACGCCGGCGTGCTCGATGTGCTCCATCACCCCGGCGAGATAAACCTCCTCGCCATCGGCGAGGGCGTCGACGTCGAGCTCCAGCGCGTCTTCCAGGAATTGATCGACGAGAATGGGAAAGGCCTGCATGAATTCCCCCGCCTCGCGCGCGTAAGCCTCCACGGTGGCGGCGTCGTAGGCAATCACCATGGCGCGCCCGCCGAGCACATAAGACGGCCGCACCACCACCGGAAAGCCGATGCGCTCGGCCACCCCGATGGCTTCCTCAATGCTCCAGGCCACGCCGTGGCGCGGCTGCGGAATCCCCAGCTCGCGCAGCAGCTCGGAGAACCGCTGCCGGTCTTCCGCCAGGTCAATGGAGTCGGGCGAGGTGCCGAGGATGTTGACGCCCGCCGCCTGGAGGGCCCGCGCCAGGTTGAGCGGCGTCTGTCCGCCGAACTGCACGATGGCCCCGGAAGGGCGCTCCCGCGCCACAATGCTCATTACATCCTCAAAAGTGAGCGGCTCGAAGTAGAGGCGGTCAGAGGTGTCGTAGTCGGTGGAGACCGTCTCCGGGTTGCAGTTCACCATCAGGGTTTCGTAGCCGGCGGCCTTGAGCGAAAAGGCGGCGTGGCAGCAGCAGTAGTCAAACTCAATTCCCTGCCCGATGCGGTTGGGCCCGCTGCCGAGAATCAGAATCTTCGGCCGGGTGGTGGGCTCCGCCTCGTCCTCGTCCTCGTAGGTCGAGTAGAGATAGGGCGTGAAGGATTCAAACTCCGCCGCGCAGGTGTCCACGCGCTTGAACACGGCTTCCAAACCGAGCGCCAAGCGCCGCGCTCGCACCATCTCAGCCGTGGTCTGCCACAACTCGGCCAGATGCTCGTCGGAAAATCCGGCGCGCTTGGCGGCGCGCAGCCGCTCAGCAGACACGTCGTCCAGCGTGAAGCGCGCCAGCTCCTTTTCCATCGCCACAATGCCTTCGAGCTGGCGTACGAACCAGGGGTCGATGCGCGTCAGCTCGACCACTTCGGCGCCGCTCATCCCCTGCCGCAGGGCCGCGAACAGCGCGTCGAGGCGCTCGGGCGTCGGGATAGTGAGCAACGTCCGCAGGCGGTCTTCCGGCAGGCGCGGCAAGGCAAAGCGCTTGCCGGTTTCGAGCGAGCGTATCCCTTTGAGCAAGGCTTCCTGAAAAGTGCGGCCGATGGCCATTACTTCGCCCACCGAGCGCATCTCCGTGCCCAGGGTGCGGTTGGCTCCGGGAAATTTCTCGAACTGCCACTTGGGAATCTTGACCACCACGTAATCAATCGTGGGCTCGAAGCAGGAAGGCGTCTTCTGCGTGATGTCGTTGGGGATTTCATCCAGGCGAAAGCCCACCGCCAGCTTGGCGGCGATTTTGGCGATGGGGAAACCGGTGGCCTTCGAGGCCAGCGCCGAGCTGCGCGAGACGCGCGGATTCATCTCGATGATGAGCATCCGCCCGTTCTCGGGATTGACGGCGAACTGGATGTTCGACCCGCCCGTGTCCACGCCTACCTCGCGGATGATGCGCTGCGCCCAATCGCGCATCCGCTGGTATTCCTTATCGGTGAGGGTCTGCGCAGGAGCAACGGTGATGGAGTCGCCCGTGTGCACGCCCATGGGGTCGAAGTTTTCAATCGAGCAGATGACCACCACGTTGTCAGCCAGGTCGCGCATCACTTCCAGCTCGAACTCTTTCCAGCCCAGCACCGATTCTTCCACCAGCACTTCGTGCAC
>JBOGNW010000308.1:0-4084 GCA_050747425.1 Candidatus Acidiferrales bacterium | reverse complement strand
AGGCAGGCGTGGCGGGCCACTGCACGCTCGGCGACGGCGTGCGGGTGACGGCCCAGAGCGGCACACACGGCGACATCGCGGCGGGCGAGACGGTCTCCGGCTCTCCGGCCATGGATAACCGCCAGTGGCTGAAATGCGTGTCGCTGTACGCGCGACTACCGGAACTCTACGAGCAGGTGCGCGCGCTGCGCGATGAAGTCGCGCAGTTGAGAAAGTAAGCATGATGGCCTTGAAAGAAGAACCCGATTGATATAAGAAAGTAGAGTCTGAATCAGGAACCTCACTAGACGCCTGAAGGAGACTGCCATGAAATACCGTCCGGTTCTATTTATCTTCGTACTGATATTGGTGCTGGGACTCGTCCTCGCCGCGCAAGAAACAAAACCGCCGGAACAGCCGGCGATGGACCCGGCAGCCATGGAAGCGATGATGAAATACGCCACCCCGGGCGAGCACCACAAGCATCTGGAAATGATGGTTGGCACCTGGAACACCAAAAACACGTTCTGGATGGTGCCGGACGCGCCGCCCCTGGAATCTACCGGCAAGGCCCGCCACAGCTTGCTTCTCGGCGGACGCTTCCTCCAGACCACCTATGAAGGCAACTTCATGGAGCAACCCTTCAACGGCCAGGGCACGGTTGGCTACGACAAGTTCAAGAACCGGTACGTGGAAACCTGGTCCGACAACATGGGCACCATGACGCTGTACTCCACCGGCGAGTGCGACGGCCGGGGCGGCGTGCGCATCATGCATGGCGACGTAGACGACATCATGGCCGGCAAGGCCTCGTGGTTCCGCCAGGTCTATCGCTTCGACGGGCCGGACCGCTACACCATGGAAATGTGGGGCCCCGGGCCGGACGGCAAGGAGCTCCGGATGCTCGAGATCGTGCACGCGCGAGCGAGCTCGGCCCTCGACCCCGCCGACCTCGAGCGCGGCCGCAAGCACCTGGAGCAGAGCCGTTCTTACCTGCAGGGAGCCATTGCCGGGCTCTCGAAGAAGCAGTGGAGCTACAAGGCGTCTCCGGAGCGCTGGTCGCCGGCGGAGATCGTCGAGCACTTGGCGGTCAGCGAAGACTTCCTGATGAACCTAATCCAGGAGCGCGTGATGAAAGCCCCTCCGACGCACGAGCCGCGTGACCTGCGCGCTATGGACGATAAGGTCCTGGGGATGATCGGGGACCGCACCTTCTCCGCCAAGGCGCCCGAGCCGGTGGCACCGGCGGGGAAGTTTGCCTCGCCGCAAGCGGCCATGCAGCACTTTCTCGAGAGCCGCGCCAAAACGCTCGCCTTCCTCGCCAACACACCCGATTTGCGTGCGCACCTGACTGAGGCCCCGTTCGGGAAGGCCGACGCCTATCAATGGCTGCTCCTCATCTCCGCCCACACCGAGCGCCACACCAAGCAATTGCTGGAGGCCAGGGCTGACACCAAGTTCCCGGCGCGCTAGGAAGAAACCAAGGCAGGAGAGTAAGGCCCTCCAAATGAGAGGGGCGGCCTTGGGGGGCGCCCCTTAGCGTCGAGAGTAGGGTACTGACCGCTTCAGGCGGCGAGACAGGCGAAACAGGAGCCGCCCGCTCGCCGTCTCACACCGCAGGGGCTTGGGGGCGCGATCAGGAAAGGGTGAAGCCGTCGGCGGCGGCGGCGGCCGTGGGGAAGAACTTCACCACCTCGTTCACGCGGGTCATACGCAGGGTGTTATCCACCATTCCGCTGGCGCCGGCCACGCGCAGCTCGGCGCCGTTGTGTTTCAGCTTGCCATAGCAAAAGAGTAATGATGCCGATGCCGGTGCTGTCCATGTGGGTGAGCTGGGAGAGATCGAAGATGAATTTCTTTTGGTTGTTGCGCAGCAGCTCCTCGACCTGCAACTCCAAGCGCTTGCTCTCGTTGCCCATCAGTAACTTCCCCTCTAGTTCTAACACCACGACATCGGGCTCAATCCGTCGCTGCTCAATCTTCAGTATCATGGCCGCCCTCTGTCTCTAGTACGAAGGAATTAGTTCATTGGTTCAGTGAGGCGCGGCCATCCTAGTCGGCGCCCTCAGGCAAGTCAACACAGCGCCCTCGCTGGCGCCCGTCAGCCACCCTCTTCCAGGCCAGCGGGCGTGACGCCGCAGGCGAGCCGGTGCACGGTGAGCTGGCGGATGATGGCGGTGTGCTGCTCGGGAGAAGTGTCGACGTCGAAGGTGACTTCAAAGGCGTCGCCCTGGCGCGCGGTGGCCAGGCGGTGGAGGACGACCCCTTCGCGGTCGGCGATTTCTAGCACAGCCCCGGCCGTGGTCTGGAGCTCCCCGCCGCTGACTTTGTAGCTGCGCAGTTCCTTCTTTAGCGCCAGGCGCTTTTCCAGCCAACCGAGCGCCCAGAGACCGATGAGAATCAGAACTGCCACAAAGAGCGCGGTGGCGTAATAGCCGCCGCCGATGGCCATGCCAATGCTGGCCAGCACGAAAATCGTGGCCGCCGTGGTCAAGCCGAGCACCGAGCCCCGGGCGCGGATGATGGAGCCGGCGCCAATAAAGCCGATGCCGGGGATGATCTGCGAGGCGATGCGGCTGGGATCGCCGCCCGGGGCGACCATCTGAACGGAGAGGATGGTGAACAGCGCTGAGCCCAAGCAGATGAACATATTGGTGCGCAGGCCGGCGGGCTTGCCGTGCAGCTCGCGCTCGAGGCCGATGGCGCCGCCGATGACAGCCGCCAGCAGCAGCTTGAGCACGATGATGGTGGTGAGGTCAAAACGCGGAATGTAATCCATGGGCGCAACCCTCCGACTCTCGGAAGGATTCTACCACTGCGAGGAAGCGCCTCCCCTTGAACTAGGGAATGTACTTCTTGATCAAGAGGGAGAGATTTCTGCGCGTGGCGGCGGGGATGCGCTTCGGCTCGGTGATGAGAGCGTGGGCGAGCGCCGTGGCGCACTTGCAGGCGCGGGCGGCGGGCACGCGCGGCACGGCTTCGCGAATCACCTTCTGCACATTCTCGGTGTTGCGCGCCAGGTATTCCATTACCTGGTGGCCGGTGACCGCGTCGTGCTCGGGGTGCCAGCAGTCGTAATCGGTGACCATGGCCACGGTGGCGTAACAGATTTCCGCCTCGCGGGCCAGCTTGGCCTCTTGCAGATTGGTCATGCCTATGATGTCGAAACCCAGCTTGCGGTAGGTGTGCGACTCGGCTTTGGTCGAGAACTGCGGCCCTTCCATGCAGACGTAGGTGCCGCCCCGGTGCACGGTGACGCCGGCGCGGCGGCAGGCCTCGGCCAGGACGGCGCCCAGCACGGGGCACACGGGGTCGGAGAAGCTGACGTGAGCCACCAGCCCGCCGCCGAAGAAAGTGGAAAGGCGCCCGCGGGTGCGGTCGAAGAACTGGTCGGGGATGGCGAAGTCGGTGGGTTTCAGCTCTTCTTTGAGTGAGCCCACAGCGCTCACGGAGATGAGGCGCTCCACGCCCAGCTTCTTGAAGCCGTAGACATTGGCGCGGAAGTTCAGCTCGGAGGGAAGAATACGGTGGCCGCGGCCGTGCCGGGCGAGAAAGGCGACGCGGGTGCCGGCGAGCGTCCCCAGGAGATAGGCTTCCGAGGGCTGGCCGAAGGGGGTGCTGATTTTCACTTCGCGGGTTTTCGTCAAGCCGGCCATGGCGTAGAGGCCGCTGCCGCCGATGATTCCGAGCTTACAGGTTTCCGCCACCCTTCCCTCCTAACGCGAAGTTACCAGTTCGTCCGCCGGCTCGGCGACCACTTTGCCCCCGCGCTCGCGCAGGTAAGCGGCGGGCACGTCGGGGTCGTGCGCGAAGAAGCACAGCCATTCGTTGCGCACCGCCTCGGGGATCCAGCGCTTTTTCTGCTCGAGGGTGGTGAGCGGGTAGAGGTCGTAGCCCATAATCCAGGCGAAGGGCAAGTGGGCGCGGGTGGGGACGAGATCGGCGAAAAAGATGGCTGTGCGACCGGCAGAGCTCAGCCGCACGCCTTGCATGTCGCGGGTGTGGCCGGGCAGGCGCACCAGCTCCACGCCGGGGGCAATCTCGGCGTCGCCTTCGACCAGCGACCACTGCCCGCTCGCCGCCATAGGCTCGAAATTTTCCGGCA
>JBOGNW010000307.1:0-6925 GCA_050747425.1 Candidatus Acidiferrales bacterium | reverse complement strand
TCGAGGATTACCTCCACGACGAGATGGAGTACGTGGTGGTCGAAACCTACGACGCCGCCCGCTCGGGCGTTTCCCTGCTGCGCGAGCAAATGGCCGGGCGAGCGACTTTCCTGGTGGATTCTTTCGGTCGCTTCCCGCCCAAACTAGTGGAAGAGGCGGCGCGGCCTGCGGGCGCCGGGGTGATCGCGCCGGTGGCCGAGCTCGTGCATCTCAACGGGCCGCTGGGCAGCGAGGCGCGACGCGTGCTGCCGAAGCTGGGGCGGTCCTATCTCGTCGAGTCGGCGCGGGCCGCTGAGCAGTTGGCGCGCGACTACCCGCAGTATTTCTTCCTCTCCACCGACGGCACCTGCTACCACGGCCGCCTGGTGAGCGGTGGGGCGCGCAACGGCTACGGCTCGCACTCGCTCACGCGCGAGCTTGAGCGCGCCACCGAGCAACGGACGAAGATTGAGCCCGCCGCCAGCGCCGCCGAAACCACCCTGGACCAGCTCGAGGCCCGGCGCCGCGAACTCGAGCGCTCGCTCGACCACGCCCGCCAGACGCTCTTCGCCCAAGAAAAGAATCTGTTGCAACTCGAGCAGCAACTGGGGACGCTCGAGGCCGAGCGCGGCCGGCGCCAGTCGGAGGAAACCCGCGCCGCCGAACAGGTCGCCGCCCGCGAAAATGAGCAGCGAGCCGCCACTGAGCGCCGGAGCGTGCTTCGCCAGGAAGTCAGCCGGCAGGAGCGTGAACTCGCCGCGCTCGAAGCCCATCTCCTGTCCACCAATAGCACGCTGAGCGAGGCGCGGCAGCAGCTAGAAACCGGCGGCGGCCGCCTGGCGGAGCTCGGAGCCCGGCGCGCAACTCTAGAAGAACGCCTGCGGTCTGCCCGCCAGGAACAAGCGCGCCTAGAAGAAACCGCTGCGCGGCTGGCTACAGAGCAGCGGGAGATCGAGCAACTGGCGGCGCAACTGGAGGCCGACCGGCAACTGCTGGCCGAGGAACTGCCAGCGCGGCAGGCAGAGGTGGTCGAGCGCCAGCAGCAAAAAGTGGAACAGGAGAAGCGCTGCGCCGAGGGCGAGACCGAGCTACTGAGTTTGCGGCAGGGCGTGCTGGAACGTGATTCGGCGCTGCGGGGGCGCCGGGGGCAGCTCGAGTCGCTGCGCGAAGAGCGGCATCGGCTGGAAGTGGAGCAGGCGCGCCTGGAAACCGAATGGCAGCACGCCGAATTGGCCGCCCAGAGCGAGTTCGGGCTGACGGCGGAGCAGCTCTGCGCGCAGGTCGCAGAAAGGCTGGCCGGGGAAGAGCTGGCCCAGGTGGAAGCGCGCTACGCGGAAATCCGCGAACGGCTGGAGAACATCGGCGCGGTCAACATGATGGCGCTCGAAGAGCTCGAGGAGTCCGAGCAGCGGCACGAATTTCTGGCCAAGCAGCGCGCCGACCTGCTGGCTTCGATTGAGGACACAACGCGCGCCATCACTGAGATTGACACCGTGTCGAAGGAGAAGTTCGACCACGCTTTCGCCATCATCAACCAGAATTTTGCCGAGACTTTCAAGACGCTATTCGGCGGCGGCTCGGCCACGCTGCGCATGACCGACGCTGAGAATCCCATCGATAGCGGCGTAGAGCTCATTTGCCAGCCGCCCGGCAAGCGCCTGCAGAACGTGCTGCTGCTCTCGGGAGGGGAGAAGGCGCTGGCGGCGCTGGCGCTGCTCATCGCCATCTTCCGCTTCCAGCCCAGCCCCTTCTGCATTCTCGACGAAGTGGACGCGCCGCTTGACGACACCAACGTCGGCCGCTTCACCCGCCTGGTGCGCGACATGGCGCCGCAGACGCAGTTCATCCTCATCACCCACAACAAACGCACCATGGAGATCGCGGCCCTGCTGTACGGCGTCACCATGCAGTCGGCGGTTTCCCAGATTGTGTCGGTGCGCTTCGACGAGCAGCCCGCCGCCGCCCCGGCCGCCTAGTCCAGAAAACAGCAGACTTCCACGTCAGCGGATTGAGGGTCCATTGGTTCCATGCTAAGATTCCCCTACAGCTTTTGGCCAGCGGCCGCCGATGAGCATCCGTGCCCTAGTGCTGACTATCTTGCTCGGTGCCTGCTGTCTGTCAGGCAGCGCTGACGCTCAACAAGTTTGCCCGGGGTTTCCCGCAACCCTCCGCAGCAATGAGCCCAATATCTTTTCGCCGGAACGGGAAATGGACCTCGGCGACGCTTTGGCGGAGCACGTGCAGCGAGAGTTCCGCGTCATCACGGATGAAGACCTGACCGCTTACCTAACCGAACTGGGCACTCGCCTCGCGCCCCACCTGCCGCCCACCGATGTGACATACCGTTTCTTCCTTTCTGACCTGCCGTTTGCCAACGCCTTTACATTGCCTGGCGGCCGCATCTACGTCTCCCGCAAACTTATTGCCTTTATGCGCAGCGAGGACGAGCTAGCCGGAGTGCTGGCCCATGAGATGGCCCATGTAGTCAGTCGCCGGGCGGCCATCAACATGACCCGCATCTTCAAAGCATTGCTGGGTACCGACCAAGTTAGCGACCGCGCTGATGTCTTCGCAAAATACCACCGAGTATTCGAAAACATCGCTCGCGACCCCAAGGCGCTGCGCATGAGTCGAAAAGAGGAGCAAAAGGAACAAGAGCTAGCTGACCTCACCGCCCTTTATGCGGTGGCCGGTGCGGGCTACCCGCCCGAGGCCCTTGCCAATGTTTGGGACCGCTTTGCGCAGACTGAAGGCAAGACCGGGAATTGGCTCACTGACCTCTTCGGCGCCACACGTCCCGGAGGCCGCCGCCTCCGCGAACTGCTCGACAATGTGCAAACGCTTCCGCCCCACTGCCGTGAAGCACGCGCCCAGAGCTCTCACGAAAAGTTCGCCGATTGGCAAGCGGCCGTTACCGGTTACTCCGGCCTCGGCCGTAGCGAATCTCTCCACAACGTAGTGCTCCGCAAGACGCTCAACCCGCCGATCCGCAATGAACTGAACCACCTCCGCTTCAGCCCCGACGGCCGCCACATCCTAGCCCAAGACGACACGAGCATTTTCGTGCTCATCCGTGAGCCTCTGGAAGTCCGGTTTCGGATCGACGCCCCCGAGGCCTATCCTGCACAGTTCACTTCCGAGTCGCAGTCCGTAGTCGTCTACAACCGGGCTTTGCGAGTCGAGACCTGGAGTATCTCCAACGGGGAGCGAAGTGGCGTTCACGAACTCGTACTTCCCCTGAAGAATTGCTTGAAGACTGCCCTTGCGCCAGACGGCAAGACGGTGGCGTGTTTCGATTCGGACTTTCATATCAATCTTGTCGACGTCAACTCGAACCAGACCCTCGTAGAAGAATCCTTGCAGGGACCGACAATGGCGGAAACCCTACAGATCGTCCTTGCCCTCCTCCTGGGCCAGCCTGTTGATTGGGAGGCGGTTGACTGGGTGCACTTCGGATTCTCGCCTGATACGCGCTACTTCGTCGCGGCGCGGAACGACAGTGTATTTGCCTACGATCTATCTACGCGCGCGCCGCTCAAACTGCCTGGACGCATCAAGAAGTACCTAAGGGGCGGGTTCACGTTCCTGACGCCCAGTCGACTGGTGGGCGTCAATATCCAAGAACCGAAGGAGTCAGCGGTAGTTGACTTCCCTTCCGGCGAAGTTGTCACCCAAGTTACGCTTGGCCGCCAGCGTTTGTCTGCGCCCGCGCGTGGCGACTACGTTCTGATGCGCCCCATCCAGGATTATGCCCTCGGTGTTCTGGACCTCAAGACGGACAAAATTGTCACAGCGCACAAGACGCCTGCGTTCGACGTCTACGACGAAATCCAAGTCGCCGAACGGAGGAACGGTGAAGTTGGGCTTTATCGGAGGGACCAGCAGCAGCCGCTCGTTCGTCTTCAATTGCCTCGGAGCCCTCTGGGTCGTCTCCAAGCCGCCGCTGTATCTCCTGACCTAGGCTGGCTGGCCGTTTCGGACAGCCACCGCGGCGGTGTCTGGAAGCTGGTCACGGGTAGCCGTGTCTTCTATACCCAAGCTTTCGGCGGGGCCTATTTCGGAATGGACGGCTTCGTTTACGCTGACTTCCCGAAACACGACAAAGAAAACCATGCGATCGGTCGCCTGCAGTTGGGTACAGGAAAGGTTTTTCGCGGAGCTCAAATCGACGATCAAGGCACGCTCACGCGCCAGTACGGCCGCTTCAATACCATCCTCCGCCCCGGAGAACAAGGCGGATCGCTTTGGCGCAATGCACTCCTGCGCGTGTGGGATATCATCCCCCCCACTAAGCTTGTCTGGTCTCGTTCCTTTCCCAAGGAAGCTCCGAAACTCTACTCGGGCTCGCGGCATGAAACTTTAATCCTTGCCTGGCCGGTTTCCACCTCCGCCGCCAAAGAGGCGGTTAAAGAAAACCGCAGCTTGCAGGCGCGCCTCCAAACGTTGAAAGAGAAGGAAGGGGACTACTACCTAGAGGTGCTGGAGACCGCGACGGGCCAACGGTTGGGCCAGCTATTGGTGGAGACCGGCAAGGGGTCTTTCCGCATTTCGGATGTATCGGCGGCAGGTGACTGGGTGAGCATCGCCGACAACCAAAATCGCGTGCTGGTCTATTCCCTCTCTGCCGGCGAGCTCAAAGGCCGGGTCTTCGGGCAGAGAGCGGAGGTCGCCGCAACGGTTGGTTTGTTGTGCGTGGAAAACGAACGTGGTTCGCTGGCCCTCTATGATCTCAAATCGTTTGAGAAGCGCGCCCAACTCGATTTCGCCGACGCGCTGTCTTTCTTTCAGTTCAGCCCCAGTGGCAGACAACTTTTCGTTCTCACGGCGAACCAAACCGCTTACCTGTTGGATGTTTCTTTGGCCAGCCAGCTGGACGGAACTCAATAGCCTGACTTGCTACGAACTCTGGGCCAGCCGCAGAGCCCCGCCTAGCGGTTGCTTCGCCTTTCCTTCCCGTTGACATTCGTTGGGTGTGGAATAGAATCGCGCTTCCCACCTGCCTGCTGCAGGCAGGTTTGAATCCTGTGAGTCTCACGTTGGCCACCCCGCTGCTGGAAACACATCTCGCCGGGCTCGAACTGGTCGGGCGCGGCAAAGTGCGCGACCTCTACGCGGCGGGCCCCGCCGTTGGCGGGGCGAGCGACAAGCTGCTCATCGTGGCCACCGACCGCATCTCGGCCTTCGATTACGTGCTGGGCTCCGGCATCCCCGACAAGGGGCGCATCCTGACGCAGCTTTCGGTCTTCTGGTTTGAGTTTTTGCGCACGGTCACGCCCTCGCATTTCCTCACCGCCACGGTCAGCGAGTACCCCGAGCCGCTGCGGGCTCACGCCCGCGCGCTGGAAGGCCGCTCGATGCTGGTGCACCGCACCCGGCCCGTGCCCATCGAATGCGTGGCCCGCGCGTATCTCGCCGGCTCGGGCTGGAAGGACTATCAAAAAACCGGCGCCGTCTGCGGGATTCCGCTGCCAGCGGGCCTGCACGAATCCGACGCGCTCCCCGAGCCGATTTTCACGCCGGCGACCAAGGCCCAGACCAGCCACGACATCAACATCAGTTTCGATGAGGTCGCCCGGCAGGTGGGCGGGCCGCTGGCCGAAGAGTTGCGCGCGCGCACGCTGCGGATTTACCGGCGCGCCGGCGACTACGCGCGCTCGCGCGGCCTGCTGCTGGCGGACACAAAGTTCGAATTCGGCCACCGGGGCGAGGAGCTGCTGCTGATTGACGAAGTGCTGACGCCTGACTCCTCGCGCTTCTGGGCGGCTGACACCTACCGCCCGGGCGAGCCGCAGCCGGCCTTCGACAAACAGTTTGTGCGCGACTGGCTCGAAAGCAGCGGTTGGAAGAAGCAGCCGCCCGCCCCGGCGCTGCCGACGGAAGTCATCCAGGCCACGCGCGAGCGGTACCTTGAGGCCTATCGCCGGTTGACGGGCAAAGAGCTTGGGTAATTAGTCTATTGGTTATCGGTTTATGGGTGGGTGATGAAAGAACAGTTGGAGACGTTAATCGCGCAACTGGTTGAGCGCGGCATTCTCTACGACGAGGCGGTTACGCAGTTCGAGAAACGCTTCATCGGGCGGGTGCTGGAAAAAAACCGCGGCAACCTCACTCGGGCGGCGCGCGATCTCGGCATCCACCGCAACACCTTGAGCCGCAAGATTGAACTCTACAAGCTCGCCCCTAATTCCCACCGGCACTAGAGCGCCAGACAGGACCTTCGGCAAGTTTCAAGGCAGACAGGAATGTCTGCCCCACTGATGGTTGGTGGTTAGAGGGTACCGCGGGCACCCTGGCCGGTGCGCCCGCGAGTCTTGGGGATGTCCTCGGCGTTCACTTTGCCTTCGGCCAACTGGAGCAGAAAGGGCTCGCTCTGGAAGCCGCGGATTTTGCCGGCGATGCGCACCACGTCTTCGTTCTTCAAGTTCTTCAGGTCGGCCGGCTCCACGACTTTGATTTCGATGTTGGCCGACTTGGCGTCGGCGGCTTCCTGGCCGGCCGCCACGCGCAGGGTGACGGAATTCTCCGGGGTCTGCGCGACCTCGATGATCAAAACCTCCAGATCGGGCTGGCCGTTCTCCGCCAGGCCAATCTCGGCGCCACAACTGGCGAGAAACATCAATTGGGCGGTTTCGCCGCCGGCCTTCAAGTCGTCGAAGATGCGCTTCAGGTTCATCTCGGCTCGGACGGCGTTCACTTCCTCGCCACTGATGAATTTCCAGTCAGCCGGCGGGGTCACCGACTCACCGGCGCGCGCTAGCAATTGCTTTACCTGATCGCCCAGACACTGCGGCTCGACTTGCTGGTGGGCGGCGATCACCTTGGTCAGGTAATCCTTCACCTCTTCCGCCTTGGGAATGTTCTGACGGATGGCGCGGGCCAGGTACCAGACGCCCTGCGGATAATCCGGCGTCGGATGCCGGAGCAGGGCCAAGGCCAACTGGTAGTT
>JBOGNW010000306.1:0-4424 GCA_050747425.1 Candidatus Acidiferrales bacterium | reverse complement strand
GCCTCTTTGGCCTCCCCCATTTCGGCATGGAACTCGACGTGGGGATGGCCGGCGGCGGCGATGGCCTCGGCCAGGGAGCGCCCGGAAATGCCTGCGAGCGGCGTCTCACTCGCCGCGTAGATCTCGGTCAGCACCAGAACGTCAGCCTGTTCGAAGCAGTGCAGGAAGTCTTCCCAACTGTGCTTGGTGCGCGTGTAGCGGTGGGGTTGGAAGAGAACCACCAGCCGCTTGAAGCGGCAGCCGCGGGCTGCGGTGAGCAAGGCGCGGATTTCTGTGGGGTGGTGGCCGTAGTCGTCAATCAACGTGACGCCGCCCACCGTGGCCTTGACCTCAAAGCGACGCCCGACCCCGGTGAACTTGGCCAACCCGCGGCGGAGGCGCTCAAGCGGGGCGTTCAACTCCAGGCCGACTGCCAGCGCCGCCAGCGCATTGCGCACGTTGTGCAGCCCAGGCAAGGGGACGAGAAAGCGGCCCGAGTCCTTGCCGCCCACTTCGAGGCGAAACTCGCTCTTCCATCCCTTGAGCTTGACATCGGTGGCAACCAGGTCGGCCGCGGTGTCAGTGGCACAGGTGATGACGCGGCGCTTCAAGCGCGGGATAAGAGCGCGGGTATTGGGGTCGTCAGCGCAGACGACAGCGGCCCCATAGAAAGGAACTTTGTTGAGAAAGGCCACGAAAGCTTCCTCGATGTCGGCGAGATCGCGGTACTGGTCCAAGTGCTCGCGGTCGATGTTGGTCACGACGGCGATGACCGGGGCCAGCAGGAGAAAACTGCGGTCGCTCTCGTCGGCCTCGACCACAATCAACTCGCTTTTCCCCAGGCGGGCGTTGGTGCCGGCCTGGTTCACGCGCCCGCCGACTACAAAAGTGGGATCGAGGCGCGCGTGGGCAAGCAGCGTAGCAATCATCGAAGTCGTTGTGGTCTTTCCATGGGCGCCGGCAACCGCGACGCCGTACTTGAGCCGCATCAATTCGGCCAGCATCTCGGCGCGCGGAATGACGGCCAGCTTGCGCTGGTGCGCCTCCTCGACTTCCGGGTTTGTGGAGGAAACTGCGGTTGAAACGACTACCACCTGGGCGTCGCCCAGGTTTTCCGCGCGGTGCCCCTCGAAAATAGTCGCTCCCAGGCGGGCCAGCCGTTCCGTAACCGGCGAGAGGCGCAGGTCGGAGCCGGAAACTGTGTAGCCCAGGTTCAACAGCACCTCGGCGATGCCACTCATCCCGCTGCCGCCGATGCCGACAAAGTGGATGTGCTGGCGCGGCGGATAGTTGAGTCGCGTTGAGGTCATCGCGCCACGCTCTCCAATAAATCAGCGATGCGGGCGGCTGCGTCCGGCCGAGCTAGCGTGCGCGCCGCCTCCGCCATGGCCGCCAGCCGCTCCGGCTTTCCCAGCAAAGCCACAATTTCCGCCGCCAGGCGTTCCCCGCTCACCTCCGATTGCTCCAGCAACTGCGCCGCCTCGACCCGCACCAGGGCCTGGGCATTGCGCAACTGGTGCTGATCGGCGGCCTGGGGAAAAGGAATCAAAAGGGCAGCGCGACCCGCGGCGCACAGCTCCGCCACCGTGCTAGCCCCGGCGCGACAAACGATCAGGTCGGCCGCCGCCAGGCGCTCCGGCATATCGTTGATGAAAGGCAAGACTTCGGCGTTGATGCCTCGGCGCGCATAAGCCACGCGCACCGCCGTAAGGTCGCGCTCCCCGGTCTGGTGAATGAAGGCCAGCGGGACGCGGCTGGCCAGGAGAGCGTCCAGCGCATCGACCATGGCTTGATTGATGGGCAACGCCCCCCGGCTTCCGCCAAAAACCAGCAGCGTGAAGGGTGGCTTGGGTTCTTTGCGGGGGACACGGAAAAATTCTGCTCGGGCGGGGCTTCCGGTCAGCACTGCCTTGCGGCCAAAGCGCGCCGCTGTCTCCTGATGCGTCACCGCCGCCGCCCGCGCAAACGGAAGCAGCAAGCGGTTAGCGAGACCCGGCTCGGCGTTGGGCTCGAAGAGAACCGTTGGGATCCCCCTCAGCGCCGCGGCGAGCACCGCCGGGCCAGAGGCGTAGCCGCCCACCCCCAGAACCGCCTGGGGACGAAACTCACCCAGCAGCCGCCGACTGCCCCACAGGCTTCGCGGCAACAGCGCCAAGCTGCGAAGTTTCGCGCCCCAGCCGACCCCCTTCAGCCCCGCCACCGGCAAAGTCCGCAGCGGATAACCGGCGGCGGGCACGACGCGGGCTTCAAGCCCGGCGTCGGCGCCAACAAAAAGTAATTCGTTGGCCGGGTCGCGGCGGCGCAATTCGGCCGCCACCGCCAGCGCGGGGAAAACGTGCCCACCGGTGCCGCCGCCCGCGATCATCACCTTCATCGCCTCATTCCACGTCAGTCCACGTGCTGGCTGAGGTTGAGCAGCAACCCCGCGCCCAGCAACATCACCAGGAGACCGCTGCCGCCATAGCTGATGAAGGGCAGCGAAATGCCCTTCGTCGGCAGCAAGCCGACCACCACACTCATATTGATCAACGCCTGCCCCACCACCATCACCGTTACGCCGACGGCCAGCAGCCGGGCGAGCGCGTCGGGGGCGCGCGCGGCAATGCGCAGCCCGCGCCAGGCGAAGACCGCGAACAAAGCCACAATCAGAATCGTTCCGATCAACCCCAGCTCCTCGCCCACCACGGCGAAAATAAAATCCGTATGCGCCTCGGGCAGGTAGAAGAGTTTCTGCTTGCCGTCCATCAAGCCGACGCCGGTGATACCGCCCGAGCCCACCGCCATCAGCGATTGCAGCGCCTGGAAGCCCGTCCCCTGGGGGTCGGAGGCCGGATCGAGAAAAACGCGAATCCGGGCCAGCCGATAGGGCACTCGGACAATCAAGAGGTAGGCGGCGGGAACAGCGGCCAGAGCGAGATAACAGAGGTAGCTCCAGCGCATCCCCGCAGTAAAAAACATGGCGCCGGCAATCAACCCCAAGGCCACGGCTGTGCCGAAATCGGGCTCGATTATCACCAGTCCCAAGAGAATGACCGTAATGGCGGCCGCCGGCGCCAGCGTTCCCGAGACATCGTTGACCGCATGACGCCGCCGTTCGAGGAAGTAGGCCAGAAAAAGAACCAGCGCCAGCTTGGCGAATTCCGACGGCTGCACGGAAAGCATCCCCCAGCGAATCCAGCGGTGGGTGCTGCGCGACGGGTCGAGAAACAACACCGCGACCAGTAGCGCCACCACCACGAACAGAGCGGTGAAGACAACTTCCGGCTGGCAGAGCTTGCGGTGGTCAAGCTGCAAAAACAGAAACAGGCCCGCCAGACCCAAGCCCACCCAGATCAACTGCCGCAAGAGAAACATTCCCGCGTGGCCGAACGATTCGGCGGCGTAGACGGCCGAGGCGCTGAACACCATCACCACGCCCAAGCTCACCAGCGCCAACGTGACGCCCAGCAACACGCGATCGGGACGGTAGCGTTTGGCCATTAACAGTGCACTCGCTTGGCCGCCAGTCGCCGGACTTCTTCCTTGAAGACCCGGCCGCGCTGCTCGTAGTTTTCGAACTGATCAAAGCTGGCGCAGGCCGGCGCCAGCAGGACAATATCTCCGGGCACGGCCACCAGCGCGGCGCGTTCCAGCGCCTCGGGCAGCGTCTCCAGCACCTCGGCGGGCATGGCGCCGCCGAGAGCGGCGGCGATTTTGTCGCGGGCGGCGCCGATGAGCAGCACCTGCTTGGCGCGCTGCCGCAAGGGCTCGCGGAGCGGCCGGTAGTCGCTGCCCTTGTCCTTTCCCCCAAGAATTACAATCAAGCGCCCGGCAAAAGCGTAGATGGCTTTGAGGGCCGCATCCACGTTGGTGGCCTTGGAGTCGTTGTAGTAACGCACCCCGTCCACCTCGGCGACAAACTCCAGCCGGTGCTCGACCCCTTCGAAACCCGCGACGGCGCCGCGAATGTGCTCGGCGGGCACCTCGAGCAACCGCGCCGCGCACACCGCCGCCAGCACGTTCTCCAGGTTGTGCTCGCCCAGCAAACGAATCTCCTCGCGCGGCATGACGATTTCCTGTTCCGAGCCGTTCGAAAACATTACCCAGCCGTTCTTGAGGTAGCTGCCGATATCCAGTCGCCGCTGGCAGCTGAACCAGAAGCGTTGGGCGCGGACTTCGGGGGCGAGCTCGGCGCAATAGCGGTCGTCGGCGTTGAACACAGCGAAATCGTCGCCGCGCTGGTAGCCGAACAGACGCGCCTTGGCGGCCACGTATTCCGCCATCGAAGCATGCCGGTCGAGGTGGTCGGGGGTGATGTTGAGCAGCGCCGCCACCCGCGGGCGGAAGCTCGAAATGGCCTCAAGTTGGAAGCTGCTGACCTCCACCACGTTGATGGTGTCCTCAGTCGCGTTCTCCACCAGAGAAACGAGCGGCGTGCCGATGTTGCCGCCCACCTGCACGGGCCG
>JBOGNW010000305.1:0-3922 GCA_050747425.1 Candidatus Acidiferrales bacterium | reverse complement strand
GTGGCGGGGGGCTGCGGCTCTTCGGCCACCACTTCGGCGCCCATGGCGTCGAGAAAAGCCTCGACCAGCCGGGGATCAAACTGCAAGCTCGAGCAGCGGCGCAACTCTTCGAAAGCCTCCTGGCGGGTGCGCGAGCGCTTGTAGGTGCGCTCGGTAATCATGGTGTCGTAGGCGTCGGCGATGGCAATCATGCGCGAGGCCAGCGGAATTCCTTCGCCCTTGAGGCTGTCGGGGTAGCCGGAGCCGTCCCAGCGCTCGTGGTGGTGGCGGACGATCTTCTGGATGTTCTGGATGGAGCGCAGCGGCTCGAGAATCTTGGCGCCCAGGACGGCGTGCTGCTTCATCACCTCGAATTCGTCGGCGTCGAGCGGGCCGGGCTTGTTGAGCAGGCGCTCGGGCTCGCCGATTTTGCCCACATCGTGCAGCACCGCCGCCAGGCGCACTTCCTCCAATTCTTTTTCTGACAGGTTCAGGTGGCGGGCGAGCTGGAGGCAGTAGCGGGCCACGTTCTGGGAGTGGCCCTGGGTGTAGTGGTCTTTGGCGTCGATGGCAAAGGCGAGCGAGGTGACGGTTTCCAGCACCGGGGTGGGCAGCTCCTGCCAGTCACCCGCGGGCCCGAGCGAACTGATGACCTGCTCGAGGCGGTGGTAGACCTCATCGAAGGCTTCGGGGCCGGTGGCGAACAGGCGCTTGATGGTAACGCCCAGGTAAGCCTCGAGCACGTTGCGCTGCCATTGCTTCTGCTCGCTGATCTTGTAATGGTCGGCGCTGATGATGTTGTTGCCGCCCTGGTGCTTGGCCAGGTACATGCTGGCGTCGGCAATCTGGATGAGCTCCTGCGGGGTGGTGGCGTGCTGGGGATAGGTGGCGATGCCGATGGAGGCGGTGATTTTCTTTTCGCGCAGCAGAGGGTCGTTGGCCAGCCATTGGCGGAGCTTGTCGCCGAGCTGATAGGCCTGCTGGGCGTTGGTCTCCGTCATCAGCACCACGAATTCGTCGCCGCCGTAGCGGGCCACCAGGTCGGAACGGCGGACGTTCTGCTCCAGGATGCGCCCCACGCGCTGCAGGACGGTATCGCCTTCGAGGTGCCCGAAGTAATCGTTGACGAACTTGAATTTGTCGAGGTCCAGCAGGAGCAGGCTGAAACTGCGTCCGACGCGGGTGGCGCGGCGCCACTCGGCGCTCAAGCCTTCCATAAAGAAGCGGTGGGTTTTGACGCTGGTCAAGCCGTCGGTGATGGCCTGCTCTTGCGCCTTCTGGAAGACAAAGGCGTTGTGGAGGGCGCTCGCGACCTGGTCGGCGAGCGTGCGCAGCAGCAGCACGTCCTCTTCGCTGAAAGCGTAGGCGCGACGGGACTCGACGGTCAGCACCCCCAGCAACTGGTCGCCATAGATGATGGGCAGGGTAACCAGCGCCTGCGCGTCGGGGAGCACCGCCTGGCACTGGGCCGGGTTGGGCAGTTCGGCCAGGTTGTCCATGTGCTGCAAGGCTCCGGTGGTCGCCACCTGACCCACCGTGCCTTCGCCCAGCTTGTAGCGCCGGTTGAGGCCGCGGGCCCCCGGGCCGCCTTCGGCCTGGATGATGACCTCGCGGCTGCCGTAGTCGAGCACGCCCAGGCCAAGGTAGTCAAAGGGCAGGCCGGCGTGAATTTCCGCGGCGATGGCGGTCAGCATTTCCTCGGGGTTGAAGGTGGAGATGGCGCAGCGGGCGACGTTGTTAAGTAGAGCCAGTTGCTTGCCGCGTTTCTGCTCGGCGCCGAACAAGCGGGCATTCTCAATGGCCACGGCCGCCTGGGCGGCGAGCACGGCGAGCACGTCAATGTGTTGCTGGTCGAACGCACTGGTGCGGTTGTAGCTGATGATGCCGATGACGCCCACCGCCTCGCCGTGCAAGAGAATGGGAACGGCGCAGAAGGACTGGGCGGTGCGGCCCGGCTCGACGCCGAGCTGGGCCACGACGCGGTCAAAGTTTTCGCGGATGAGCACGGGGCGTTTCTGTCGCAGGACGTATTCGGTGAGGCCGTTACGGGCGCGGCGGCGGCGCTTGGGAAGAAAGGCGCCGTCCTTGACCTCGAGTTCGAAGAGCACCTCTTCTTTTTGCGAGTCGAAGAGCGCGATGTAGAAGTTGCTCACGTCGAGGACTTTCTGCATTTCACCGTACATGCGCTCCAGCAGGTCGTCCACATTGCGCACCGAGCTCAGGGCGCGGCCGATGTCGTTGAGCAGACGCAGCTCCTCGGTGCGGCGCCCGGTCTGCTGGAGCAGGTGATAGTTCTCGATGGCCATCCCCACCTGGCCGCCCAGGCCGAGCAGCAGGCGCAGCTCGGCGGGCGTGAAGTGGCGCGCGTGCGGCGAGGCCAGCAGCAGAACACCCCGGTCCCCCGTCCGCGCCCGCAAGCTGACTCCGACCAGAAGCCGGGCACTCTCGTTTTGGGCCAGTTGCGTGAGCTTGCGAAACTCGTCTTCGTGAGCGAAGGGCGGCGGGGCTCCCGCGGCGTTCAAGTCGGGCAGCACCACCAATCCGCCCAGACGGTTGACGGTGCGATGCAGATAAGGCAAGAGGCCGGCGCGGTCCAACTCGCGCAGGAAATTCCCCTCACCGCGGTGGATGGAGCTGAGCTGCGGCAATTCATTCAGCGTCAGGCCGATGGAAGCCAGCGGCATGCGCAGGGCGGCCTGCAAGCGCTCGAGCGTCTGCCCCAGCATATCTTGCACGGTGGCAGCGTGCTGGGCGGTGCTGGTGATGAGGTTCAGCCCCGCCAGGCCGAGCATGTGGCGCTCGAGGGTGCGTTTTTCCTCCTCGTAGAGGACGATGAACATGCTGAAGCCCACCAGCAGCCGCGGCAGGCTGAAGAGGAAGGCCACCACGGGGCTGTCGAGCGTGGGGGCCTGATCGCTGAAGGGCCGGAGAATCTGCACCACGCCCCACAGAAAGAATCCCGTCGCCAGTAAAGAGGCTCCGGCGACTTCGCGCCGCCGCCCGTCCTGCCAGAACACCCCGGCCGTGGCCGCCAGAATCACGCCGCATGCGGTTTCCAAGGGGACGCGCAGGAAGATGCCGCCCAGCGTCCACCGCGCGGCCACCCACAGCACAAAAATGAGCGCCAAGGCCGCCGTGGCCGTCGGACTGACCGCCCCGCGCGAGTACACGCGGGCGGAATCGAGGAAGATCATCGCCGCGAAGGCCAGCGTCAGCCCCTCGACACTCTGCGCCAGGTGCGGGGATTGGCCTTGTTGCAGCCAGAAGAGCTCAATCAGCGTGCGCAGCGAAACCAGCGTCCAGGCCGCCGACCAGTAGAGAAGATAGGTCTCCTGCTTGCGCCGGTAGATAACCAGAAAAAGGACGGCGAGGAGGATGCCGGACCCGAGTGGAACCAGAAGGTGCTGCGCCTGCGCTGGACTCAGCAATGTCGCGGTGCCCCCATCAGGTTCAACGGCGCCTCCCCTCCCTGCCCCCTACGGAGCAACGAGGGCGCCTCATGCCTCCGCGGACCCACTTGCTGCTATCCTAGCGGTTCCCGGTTGGGAACGCAAGTTGGCACATAGCTTTACTTAACGTATGATGCAGCAATTTGAGGGCCTATGTCTCTGGTAAGAGTGCGCTTTGCCCCCTCCCCCACCGGCTACCTGCACGTGGGGGGTGCCCGCACGGCTCTCTTTAACTGGCTGTTTGCCCGGCAGAAGGGCGGTGTTTTCATCCTCCGCATTGAGGACACCGACGCCGACCGCTCCCGGCCGGAGCTGACCGAAGCGGTGCTCGGCGCCCTGCGCTGGCTGGGGCTCGACTGGGACGAAGGGCCCTACTTGCAATCCGAGCGCCTGCCCAGCTACCAGGCTCTGGCCGAACGCCTCCGCCGCTCAGGCCACGTCTACCCGTGTTTCTGCACACCGGAAGAGCTAGAGGCCCGGCGACAAACCAGCGA
>JBOGNW010000304.1:0-5317 GCA_050747425.1 Candidatus Acidiferrales bacterium | reverse complement strand
GTCCACGACCACATCGCTGGCGAAGCGGTAGCGGTACTCGGCCGCCAGCCGCGCCACGCGCACCACGGCGTCGGGGTCCTCGGCGTTAACGTGAAGAATGGGTATCGGCAAGCGTTTGGCCACGTCGGCGGCAAAGCGCGAGGAGTGCAGTTCGGCCGGCCCGGTGGTGAAACCGATGAGGTTGTTGACGATGACGTGCATGGTGCCGCCCACGGAAAAACCCTTGAGCGCCGCGAGATTGAGGATTTCAGCGGCAATTCCTTGCCCGGCAAAGGCCGCGTCGCCGTGCAGCAGGATGGGCAAGACTTTCTGTTCGGCGCCGCGCCCGAGACGCTGTTGCTTGGCGCGCACGCGTCCGAGCACGATGGGGTCGATGGCCTCGAGGTGGCTGGGGTTGGAGGCCAGGCGTACGTGTAGCGAGCGCCCGCTGCGCGTCCGCCGCTCGCCGGTGGCGCCCACGTGGTACTTGACGTCGCCACCTCCCAGCACGCTGCGCGGGTCCACATCTTCGAAGCCGGCGAAAACTTCCGCCGCGGCCTTGCCCACGGTGTGCACCATGACGTTGAGCCGCCCGCGGTGACTCATTCCCAGCACTGTTTCCTCGGCGCCGCGCTCGGCGCCCGCTTCCAACACTTCCTCGAGCAACGGAATCAGCGCCGACATCCCTTCCAGCGAAAACCGCTTGGTTCCCGGATAGCGGCCGTGCAGAACTTCCTCGAAGATTTCTGCGCGCACCAGCTGCTCCAGGATGAAGTTCTGATCCGGGGCGGGCGCTTCGGCTTCGATTTGCTCCGCCAGCCAGCGACGCCGCGCCGGGTCGGGGATGTGCATGAACTCGGCCCCGATGGTGCCGCAGTAGCAGCGGCGGGCCGCCGCAGCCGTCTCGCCCGCCAGCGCCAGCTCCGCGTGCGGCGCCGACGGGAAGTAACCGAGCGGGTCAAGGTTCGCTTCGAGATGCCCCCAGCGGCGAAACAAATCGAAAATCCGCTCGCGCTCCTGGTCGGGCATATGCTCAGGATAACACGGTGCAGCGAGTGGGGAATTTGGGGGGTTGAACGGGGCGCGGCGACTACCCACCCCGACACACACTTGAACCGCTAACGGCCCCGGCGCGTACCGATTACTTCGACTCAGACGCCTGAGCGAACTTTTTCAGCAGGGCCGCCAGAGCTTGGCTCTGAGTCTTGATATCCTGCGCGGTCTCGCGGGTCGAGGCATCCAAGTGCGGGTCCATCACCAGTAGGTCGGCCGAAGCCATCAGAGTCGTCAAAGGAGTGACGGCCTGACGGTAGAGTTTGTCGGCCTGTTCGGCAAAGGCTGCCGCTGTGGGTTCCGCGGCGGCGGCCGCGGCCTTGCCGGGCTTGCGTGCGGGAGCCGGGCGCTCCTCCTGGAGGGATTCGACCAAGCGTTTCTGGGCGGAGAGCTCGGCCTCCCGCTCGCGCGCGGCTTCTTCGGCCTGTCTCAAGGCCGCCTCTAGATCGCGGAGCTGCGTCAAGGCGCGCTTGGCTTCCTGGCGGGCTTGCGGCAAATCCTTCTCTGCCTGCGTCTGGCCGGCCGCCGCTTCGCGGTCGCGCGCCGCCAGTTGCCGGGTGAGCTCCTGCACTTTGTCTTCCAGCTTCCTGACCTGGGTGCGCTGGCGCCCGAGCTCGTCCTCCAACTCCTGCTGCTGAGAAGGCTTCCCGGCCGCGCCCGGCTTGAGCCGCTCGCTCTCGGCCCGGCTCTGGGCGAGATCGGCTTCGAGCTCGCGGATACGCTTCTCGGCTGCCTCCACCCCACGGCCCGCATCGCTGAAACCCCGCTCCAGCCCGCGCACGCGGGTCTCAAGCGCCTCCTTCTCCTGGCGCAAACGCGGCAGCTGCTCTTCGGCCACGGCCGTTCGCGCGGTCAGATCCGCCTCAAGCGCCTTGTAGCGAGACTCCTCCTCGCGGAGGATGGCGCGCGCCGCTTCGGCATCATCGTGGCTGCGCGCGAGCTCGATTTCAAGCGACTGGATGCGCCGCTCGGCCTGCTCCAGTTGCTCACGCACCTGCTCGACCGAGCCTTCCGCGGCGGAGCGCAAGCGCGCTGCCTCGTCCTCCAGCGCTTGCCCACGGCTGTGCGCCGCCTCTTGCTCCGATTTGAGCTGCTGCTGCAATTCATTCCGCTGCTGGCGCAGGCTTTCCAGATGCTGCTCTCGATGCTGCAATTTCTCTTGCAGGCGCTCCACCTGGGCCGTCATCGCCAGACTCGTCTCGATGGCGGCTTCCAAAGAGGTAGAAGGAGGGATGACTTCTTGCGCGGGAGGAGTCGTTTCGAGTTCCGGGGCCGACTCCATCAAGGGTTCCGCAGCGGACATGGCGGACGCGGTGGCAGGAGCCGAGGGGGCGCTCTTCGGTTTCCAGCGAATTTCCTCCCGGCTGGGCTCGCCGGCCAATTCGGTTCCGCCCTTCCACCACGCGCTCAGGCGCGCCAGTAGACCCGGCTGTGCGGCGGGCGCGCGCTCTACCGGTATCGGCGGGAGTTCCGCGCCGGATGGCGCAGGTTCTAATCCTGTCGGCGGTTCTGGGGCGAGCGATTCCTGACTGCCAGCCCGGCCGGCAGGCAGGCTGGGCGCTTCTTCGCCGACCTCGGCCTCATCAGACTGCTCGAAGTCCGCCTCAGCCTCTCGCCCGGCTGAAGTTCCCAGCCCGGAGGTCTCCTCCGGCCTCCTCTTCTTCTTCTTGCGGCCCATCGGGCGGACGCCCTCCTCGCAGTTGGGGCAAGCTTACGGCAAAAGGGTCAGGGGGACAACGAAGAAAGAATGGAAGGAACGGATGCTATTTGGCGCTGTTTGGACGCGAGTCGGCGCAGGCGGGGATTCGGCGCAGGCAGGACGCTAAGCGGCGCCGTTTGGGGACTTACCTGGCGGCGGCCGGAGGTTACCTGGCGCGGGTTAGGGGCTAATCGGCGCAGGTGGGGCATACACCGAGAAACTGCACGTGGTGGGAAGCGATGCGGAGGCCGGTGCGGCGGCGAACCTCATCCACCATTTTGCGGGGCAAGCGCACGCTGACGTCCATCAGGCGCCCGCAGCGGGTGCAGATGGCGTGGTCGTGGCGGTCGCGGTTGCGGTCGTAGCGGGCGGCGGCGTCGCCGAAGGTAAACTCGCGCAGCTCGCCCTGCTCCACCCACCAGCGCAAAGCGTTGTAGATGGTGGCGTAGGCGATGCCGGGAAAGCGGCGACGCACGCGCTGGAAGACCTGGGCGGCGGTAGGGTGGTCGTCGGAGGCGCGGACGGCCTCCAGCACCAACTGGCGCTGGCGGGTGCGGCGAAACGGTGTGGGGCTCATTGCGGCTCGCCTTATTCGAGGAGGCAGGCCAGCGCGTGCTCGTCCTCGACTTCGTCTTCGAGCGCCTCGCGCACCAGGTGATGCGTGACCGGGTCGGCGTCGCGCACTTTTCCGAGCAGGGTGCTGTAGAACTCGATGGCGGCCTGCTCGCTCTCGACGCTTTCCTTCAGCATCCGCTTCCAGTCGGCCGGGTCCTTGGGCAGCGGGCCGACGCGGTTGTAGCTGAGCTTATCGGCTTCGGCCAGCCGCTCGAAGGGAACTCCCCCCAACTGCACGATGCGCTCCATAAAGGTGCCGGCATGCTCCCACTCGTGCTGGGCCATGGCAGTAAACTTCTCCGCCACTTCGCGGCCGTGCATGCCGGTGGCGTAGACGGAGAGCAGGCGGTAGCGGTAGGCGGCCTGGAGCTCGGCGGCGGCGGCGCGGTTAAGCTCCTTGATGATGTCGGTGCGGTTCTTGACGATCTGTTGTCCCTTGAGCATGGGCGGCGTCCTCCTTTGGTTCTAATTATAATTATTCTAAGTTGAGACGGTTGTCAAGAGGGAACTGCCGACCCTTCGGCAGGCTCCCTTCGACTACGCTCAGGGTCTCCGCTTTGCTCCGACAGGGCAAGCGAGGAATGCCGGCCCGCTCGCGGGCCTAAAGACGCATTCCTCGCCGCTGCCAGGGCCTAGTGGCTCGGCGGTGCGTTGTGCCCAGTTGAGATTCTTCGCTTCGCTCAGAATGACAGGGAGGGAAGACGGCAAGGGACAAGCCCTTGCCCAACCCAAAATCGGAAGAGAAAGCCGACCCTTCGACTCGCTGCGCTCGCTCTGGGTCTTCGCTGCGCTCCGACAGAATGACAGCGGAAGGGCTAGCGGGAGGGGGTGGCGGAGCAAGCGGCGGGCTCTACGGCGGCGGCGCCAGCACGCAGGACGCCGCAGTCAAAGGCTTGACCCTGCTCATTGATGGCGCGGAAGCGCAGCTCCGCGGGGGACGCCTCCCAGAGCATGAATGTACGCTGCTGGTCTTGGGTAGCCGCGACCAGCGGGCTCGCCCCGGCGTTGCCCCGGCGGAGCTTGCCGCTGGAGCCGCAGACGAAATAGACAATTCCCTTTTGCGGGTGGAAGCGCTGGTAGATATGGTCGTGGCCGGCCAGCACGACTTGCACGCGGGACGCCGTCGGATCGTTGCCGCCGAGCAGAGGCTCGAGCTTCTGGCGCAGACGCGGGTCGCTGCCATGGCGAAAGCCGGTGGAATAGAGAGGATGGTGGCCGTAGACAATGCGCCAGCGGGCGCGGCTGGCGGCCAGCGCGCGCTCGAGCCAGGCCAACTGGTCAGGGTCGTGCTTGTTCTTTTCGAGCCGCACGGTGTTGATGACGAAAAACTCCAAGAGAGGCGCGGGCGGGCCGTCGGGAGGCTGCCAGGCGCCGGCGGTGAAGTTGTAGTAGCCGAAGGGGCCGTCAATGTGGAAGCGGTCGCGGGCGTTGATCAAGTCCCGGCCGTCGTCGTTGCGCATATCGTGGTTGCCGAGCGTGGCGCGGAAGACGACGCCGCGCGCCCGCAGCGGCCCGTAGGGTTTGTCGAACTTTTCGGCAAAATCTTTCTCGCTGCCGCCGCCCATGCCAAAGAGCCCGCCGTAGATGTTATCGCCCAGCATCAGGACAAGGTCGAAAGGGTAGCGTTCGTGCCAAGCCAGCATCTGCTCGGCGATGCGGAACTGGTGGGGGTCGCCGGTGCCGCTGTCGCCGATGACGGCGAAACGGACGAGGTCTGTCGGCGGCTGGCCGGGGAGAGGGAGGCAGAGGAAGCAGAGGAAGCAAAGGAGGCAGAGGAGATGAAAGGATAAGCGCCTTGTACGATGCGTCACTCTCTTGGCCCCTCTGGTTGGATGCTAGCGCGTCGCGGGACGGCGTTCAACCGGCGCTTGCAGGAGTCGAAGCCAGCGGGTAGGATAGGCGATTCTGTGTCTAGCAAGAAGCCACTCCGACGCTTGTCCCGCCGACTGGGCCGGGCGCTTCCCCTGCTGG
>JBOGNW010000303.1:0-3159 GCA_050747425.1 Candidatus Acidiferrales bacterium | reverse complement strand
CGTGACGATGCCGAACTCTTTCCCGAATTGCACGAGCAACTCGACGCCCGTATCCAGCCACTCGAAGCCTTCGCCCAGAAGGTAGAAAACGCGCGTCCCGCCGCCCCGCCGTAAAGCTCTCGCCAGGCCCTCGCTGCTGCCTCTGCCTAAAAAAACTGAACTCTTCGCTGCCCCGGCCGGTCTTACACTCTGAGGACCCGGAATGGCAGCTAGTGGGCAGGCGATTTTGAGCGGAGTGATTCCGATACCGGACGCCGCAGCCGAGCAACTGGAAGCGACGCTTCGCGAGCACGCCCGCTTGGTCTACCGGGTGGCCTACTCGGTGCTGCGCCACCATCAGGACGCCGAAGACGCCGCCCAGGAAACTTTTCTGCGCGTGTTTCGCTATCGCCACCAGCTTCCGGCCGTGCGCAATCCGCGCGCCTGGCTGGCTCGCATCGCCTGGCGCGTGGCCGTGGGCCGCAGGAGAACGGCCAGCGAGGTTTCGCTTGAAGACGCCGCCCAGGCCGTTCGCCAGCTCCGAGCCGCCGGGCGCAGCCCGGAAGAAATCGCCGCCGACCAGCAGATGACCGCGTTGCTCGAGCGGCTCATGGCCGCTTTGCCGCGCAAAATCCGCGAGCCGCTCACGCTTTCGACCCTGGCGGAACTTTCTTCGGCCGACATCGCCGAAGTGCTCGGCATTCCCGAAGCCTCGGTGCGCACCCGCCTCTTCCGCGCCCGCCAGCTTCTGCGGGAAAAACTTGCGGCGGTTTTGGAGACAAAAATATGAATTGTAACGATAACAAACGCGACGCTTTTCTCGACCAACTCCTCGACGCCGCGCTCGCCCGCTACGCGCAGGTCGAGCCGCGGCCGGGACTCGAAGAGCGCCTCCTGGCGGGCGTCCGCGCCGAGCCGTCGCGCCCGCTGTGGCTGCGCTGGGCCTGGCTGCCGGCGGCCGCCGGGGGACTCGCCCTTTTGCTGGCCGGCGTGTTCTTCTTGAGCGAGCGGCGCGAGACAGCGCGGCCTGCGCCACCCGTCGCGCGCACCGCCGAAGCGCCGACTGCGGTAGCGCCGTCAACCATTGCAAAAGAGACCGCGCCTGTAGCTCCCGCGAAGGTGAAGCCGTCCCCGCCCCGGCCGCTCGCCGCGCGCGCCGCCGAAGCGCCGACTGCGGTAGCGCCGTCAACCATTGCAAAAGAGACCGCGCCTGTTGCCCCGGCGAAGATGACACCGCGAACCACACGCCCGGCGACAGCCTCGCTCGCCGCTCTCCCGCGCCGCCCGGAGTTTCCCTCCTCGTCGCCGCTTTCTGAACAAGAGCAGCTCCTACTGCGCTATGTGCAACGAACCCCCAGGGAAGAGTTATTGACGGCGGCGTTGCGCGACCCGCTCCAGCCGCTCGCCATCGAGCCGCTGGTCATCCCGCCGTTGCCGGCGGGGCCGAACGGATCCCAAGAATTTCCTAACTAGGGAGGACAACATGACAAACACAATGAGAAAGAGTTGGACCGTCGTAGCCGTGGCACTTTTCTTGCTCGTTGCCTTGGGGGCGTCCGCGCAGGAGGCCACCACCGAGAAAGCGCCCCGGCCACCCAAGCCGGTCAATCTCTACCGGCTCGACTTCGTCATCCACGAGTCCGAAGACGGCAAGCTCATCAACACCCGCCACTACAGCCAGTTGATTGACGCCGCCGGCGACTGGTCTCGCGTGCGCGCCGGCGCGCGCGTGCCCATCACCACCGACAAAGGCATGCAGTATATGGACGTCGGCATGCGCATTGATTACCAGCTCACCGAGCGCGACGCCTACGTCGGGCTCGAGCTGCGCCTGGAAATCAGCAACTTCGCCCAAGGGCAGGCCACCCAAGACCCGCAGTTGCGCACCATTAGCTCCGACGTCAAATCGGCGCTCCTCCCCGGCAAGCCCACCGTGGTCAGCTCGATTGACGACACGGCCAGCAAGCACCGCTACGAGCTGGAAGTGACCGCCACCAAGATGAAGTGAGTTCTCTCCGCCACCCACCCGCTGAGAGGCGGCCCTGCTGGACGGGGCCGCCTTCTCTTTTTCCGTAAGCCAATTTGGCACTAGCTTGCCCATCCGCGCCTGTGGCTTACTGAGCCGCAGGCACGCTGTTCGAGGACGGTGACCATGGAAGCCTATGAAATTTCCGAGCTCCTTCTCAAAGCCGAGCAAGCTGGCCGCCCCTGGCTCGAGTTCCTGCGCGTGCCGGCGCTCAGCGTGGGTCTCTACCGACTGGCCGCCGGCAGCGCCGATTTGCAGCAGCCGCACCGGGAAGACGAGATTTACTATGTGCTGCGCGGCCGGGCGGTAGCTCGCGTGGGCGGCGAAGAGCGTCCGGTCGGCCCCGGCACGATTCTCTACGTAGGGGCCAACGTCGAGCACCGCTTTCACAGCATCAGCGAAACTCTGGTGCTGCTGGTGTTTTTCGCCCCGGCGGAAGGCTCCCAGGCCGCCACTGGCAAGAATCGCTGAAGGAGGCCGCCGTGAGCGCCATTCCTCCCTGGTTCGAGCGCAAATTCAGTTTTGATTTTCCGGTTGAGTTTTACCCGAACTTCTGCGTACGCCTGCGCGGAACGCCGCCGCGCCTGGAAGACCTGGCGCGCGGCCTTACTCGCGAGCAGCTCACGCAGCGCTTGGACGCCAAGTGGTCAATTCAGGAGAACGCGGGTCATCTGCTGGACCTCGAGCCACTGGGAATCACCCGCTTGGACGACTACCTCCGCGGAGCCGAGACCCTGAGCCCGGCCGACCTCACTAATCGCAAAACTCAGGAAGCGCGCCATAACGACCCGCCCTGGGACGAAATCCTGTCGGCCTTTCGACAGGCGCGCGCAGAATTTTGCAACCGCCTCGAAGCCCTCCGCCCTGCCGATTTTGCTCGCTTCTCCCGCCACCCGCGACTCAATCAGTCCATGCGGCTGGTGGATTTTCTCTACTTTATCTGCGAGCACGACGACCACCATCTGGCGCGCATCTGGGAAATCCGCCGCTCGCTCACCGCGCGCTAAGCCACCAGCCGGTTTTCGATTGACGCCCGTGAGCGCCCGCCTTATCGTTGCGCCCCTATGGCGAAAATCAAGCCCGGCGTCCTCCGCCGCGCCAAGAAAATTCGTCTTTTGCTGATGGACGTGGACGGCGTGCTGGCCGATGGCGCC
>JBOGNW010000302.1:0-5537 GCA_050747425.1 Candidatus Acidiferrales bacterium | reverse complement strand
GTCTCGGCCACCGTGGACATCGACGAGCTGGGCAGTTACAACCCGCACCTGGCGGCGGCGACCGCTGTGCACCCCGCCAGCGAGCACATTCCCGTCGCCCGCGCCAACGGCATCACCCATGCGCTTTCCGCTCCGGGCAGCAGCGGAGGCGGCGGTTTCTTCGGCGGCGGGGGCGGGGCGCTGATGCCCGGGCAGGCCTCGCTGATTCACCTCAGTGGCTGGACGATTGAGGAGATGCTCATCAAACGTTCCGTGGGCCTGATTGTGAACTGGCCGTCGTTCAACACCCGCACCTTCGATTTCGCCACCTTCAGCGTCAAAGAGCGCCCCTTTACCGAAGTCAAGAAAGAATACGACGAGAAGATTGTTGAGCTCGAAAACTGGCTGGAAGCGGCGCGCCACTACGCCCAGGCGGCCGAGAAAGGCTCACCGGAAAAGTTCGAGCGCGACCTGAAACTGGAAGCGCTGGCGCCGGTGGTCGAGGGCAAGCTGCCCGTCATCGTAATGGCCAATAGCGTCCGCGACATCAAGAATGCGCTCGAGTTCTGCGACCAACACCACCTCAAGATGATTCTCGCCGGCGGCGCCGAGGCCTGGAAGGTCAAGGACCAGCTCAAGGCCAAAGACATTCCGGTAATTTTGCGCCCCACGCAGGCCCTGCCGGGAGAAGAGGACGAGCCCTACGACAAACCCTTCACCAACCCGGCCGAGCTGCACCAGGCCGGCGTCCGCATCGCCTTCGCCACCTTCGACTCATCCGATTCCCGCACCCTGCCCTACGAAGCCGGCAACGCCGTCCCCTACGGCCTGCCCTACGAGGTGGCTCTCAAAGGAATCACGCTGACGCCGGCGCAAATCCTGGGCGTGGCCGATCAGCTCGGCTCCCTCGAAGTCGGCAAGCTGGCCAACCTCATCGTCACCACCGGCGACCCGCTCGAAATTCAATCCCAGGTGCGCTACCTCTTCATCAACGGCCAGCTCACCTCAACTGACAACAAGCACAAGCAGCTCTACGAAAAATACCGCGCCCGCCCGTAAGCCACTTACTCAGGGCCGAGCGCGCTCCCCCAGCAGGTGCCGCAGCTCCTCCATAAACTCCTTGACGTCTTTGAAGTCCAGATAGACCGAGGCGAAGCGCACGTAGGCCACTTTGTCGAGCTGCCGCAGGCGGTTCATAATCAGCTCCCCCGCTTCGCTCGAGCGCCGCTCGCGGTTGGGGGAGTCGGCGACAAAAGACTCCACCTCGTCCACCAGCGCTTCCAGCTTCTGCATCGCCACGGGGCGCTTCTCGCAGGCGCGCAGCAGCCCGGCCAGGACCTTGCCGCGGTCGAAACGCTCGCGGCGGCCGTCCTTCTTGATCACCACATAGGGAATTTCGTCAATGCGTTCATACGTCGTGAAACGGCGGCCGCAGTCCAGGCATTCCCGCCGCCGCCGCACCACATCGCCTTCGCGGGCTTCGCGCGAATCCACCACCTTGTCCTGGAGATGAGCGCAGAAAGGGCACTTCATGGCGCCGCGCACCCGGAGGAGTCCCCTGAACTCCTCTCTGGCGAGACGCCAAAGCCTACTACGCAGCCTGGCGGCTGGCAAGGCTCCCCCGCGCAATGGTTGCCGCCCGCAGCGGGAGAGGATAAGATGCCGGCACGGGTCGGAGTCCCGCGAGGGGAACTTTTCGTCGCCTGAATCCGTTTTCTACTATAGGCGACCGATGGATCGGGAGCGCGTGAGGTGGACGATGCCGAGCTGGTGCAGCGATGCCTGGCGGCCGACGCCAGTGCCTGGGATACGGTGGTTCGCACCCACACCCGGCGCGTCTACAACCTCTGCTACCGCTTCACCAGTCGCCGGGAAGAAGCGGAAGATTTGACCCAGGAGGTTTTTCTCCGCGTGTTTCGCACCCTCCAAAGCTACGACCCGCGCCAAGGCCCGCTGGAGGTTTGGCTGCATCGCGTGGCGCGCAACCTGCTGATTGACCACTACCGCGCCACGCGCAAGCAACGCCTGGCCGTGCCGTTGGAAGACGAGCTGCTGCATCTGGAAGAGAAAGAGTCAGCCGCTCCCCGGCCCGACCGCGCCCTGGGGCGGCGCGAGGTGAGCGCGGCCATTGAACAGGCTCTGGCGCGGCTTTCGCCGGAGCTGCGCGAGGCTGTCATCCTGCGCGACATCCAGGGCCTGGACTACCGCGAGATCAGCCAGGTGCTGGAAATTCCCGAAGGCACGGTAAAATCGCGCATCAACCGCGGCCGCGCCGAGTTGGGGAAATTTCTGAAGCGGCATCCCGGATTCGAGAGTTTTCAAGGAATGGCGGAAGCATGAGCTGGAATTGCGCACAACTCGAGCAACGCCTCGAGGACTATCTCGAGGGACGCCTGACGCCGGCCGAGCAGGCAGCCGCCGACGCGCACGCCCGCGCCTGCCCGCGCTGCGCCGAGTGGGGCGACGCGCGCCGCGCTGCCCTCTGGCTGCGGCAGCTCGAAGTGCTGGAGGCTCCGCCCGGCCTGGAAACACGCATCTTGGCCTTGACCGTCACTCCTCCGCCGAAGGAGAGCGCCTGGGCCGTGCTCGACCGCGGCTGGCGCGCCCTGATGCAACCGCGCTTTGCCCTCAGCCTGGCGGCCGCCATCGTTTCGCTCACCCTAGTGTTCAATGCCTTCGGTGTTCGCGCCGGCGATCTCCGCGCCGCCGACCTCAACCCGGTCAATATCTATCGCGGCCTGGAGCGCCAGACCCAGCTCACCTATGGGCGCACGGTTCGGTTCCTCAACGACCTGCGGCTGGTCTATGAGATCCGTTCCCGCCTGGAAGAGCGGGGAGCCACGGGCGAACAGCAACCCCGCTCCACTCCTCCCCAGAAGCCCGACCAACCCAAACCCAAGAATGAAAAAAAACCTGAAAACTCCTCCGACAAAGGCCGGGCGCCCCTAGTGCTCGCCTTTCAAGGGCTCGGAGGTCTGGGGGAGCTGCGATGAAGTGTGTGAACCATCCCGAGGCCGACTCGGTCGGATTCTGCCGGCAGTGCGGTAAGGCGCTCTGCGGCGCCTGCCGGCATGAAGTGAAGGGCGCCGTCTACTGCGAGGACTGCCTGGCAGCCAGCGTGGCCCCCGGCGCCGCCGCCGCGGCCACCGGCAAGCCCAGCCCCGGGGCAGCGTTCTGGCTGGGTTTTATTCCCGGGGTAGGCGCGCTCTATAACGGCGAGTACACCAAGGCTCTGGTCCATTTCTTTATTTTCGCCGGCCTGGTAACAGTGCTGAGCTCGGGAGAGGCCGGGGGGGTTGAGCCGCTCTTCGGCCTGATGCTGGCGGGCTTCATCATTTACATGGCCTTCGAAGCGCGCGATAGCGCCAAACGCAAAGCCGCAGGGTTGGCGCCCGCCTCCGGGACGTGGGGAGGCCTGGGGGGCGAGCAAGGCACGCCCATCGGCCCCCTGATCCTGATCGTGCTGGGCGCGCTCTTTCTCATGAACACCCTGGACTTCTTCCCCTTCTTTTACGTTTGGCGATTCTGGCCCCTGGTGTTGATTCTCGTGGGGGTGTGGATGTTGTGGAAGCGCACCACGCCTCCGCCCCGCTAGAGGCCCCGAGGAGAAACTGATGAGCGAAGGACCGACCGCCACCCCGACCCCGACGGGCCCGCCGCCCTATCGCTACCGCGGCGTCGCCGGCTGCGGCTGCCCGCGCTGCCGCATCCGCGGCCTGCGCACTCCCTTTCTGCTGATCACCATTGGGGGGCTGTTCCTGCTGGATCGCACCTTTCAACTAATCAGGTTTGGCCACCTCTGGCCGGTCATCCTGATTGTCATCGGGATTGTGATGCTGCTGGAATCCACCGCCTCCACCGAGGGGCACCGAGGCTGAAATGAGCAATGGAACGGCGTATCGTCGCGGGTCAGTTTTTGGCGGACTGCTGCTGATCGCCATCGGCGGCTTGTTCCTCTACGCCAACCTGCATCGGGAGTTCTCTCCCTGGCCGCTGATCGCCACCTATTGGCCGGTGCTGATTATTTTCTGGGGGCTTAGCCGCCTGGTGGACTATCTGATCCTGCGCGGCACACCCGAAGCAGCGGCGGTGACCCGCCTGGGGGCCGGCGACATCATCGGGCTGATCTTCCTTGTTCTCTTCGGTTCGATGTTCAGCCAGGCCTACAACCGCGGCTGGTGGAAGGGCGGCCCCTTCATCAACATCGGCGGGGAAGAGATGGGCTGCATTTTCGGGTCAGAATACGAGTTCAGCGACGACGCTTCGCACGCCGTGGGCCCCTCTCCACGCCTCGAGCTGGCCAACGGGCGCGGCGCGGTCACCGTCACCACCGCAACCGGCGCCGAGGTGCGCCTCAAAGCCCGCAAGCAGGTCTGCGCGCAGAGCGAAGAGCAAGGCAAGGAAATGGCGGCCAAGATGATTCCGGTGTTCGAGCAGACCGGCAACGGGTTGGAATTTCACTGGGACACCCCCACCGGCTCCACCGGACTGCTGCGCGCCGCCCTGGATGTGGAGGTGCCCCGCGGGGTGAACCTAAAGGTCGAGACTCGCGGCGACGTCAAGATTATTGACCACCAGGGCGCGCTCGAAGTCAACTCCGAGCACGGAGATGTGGAGCTGAGAAAGATTGATGGTCCCATCGACCTGAAGATGCGCCACGGCTCCGCCCGCGTGACCGATGTGCGGGGCGAAGTCAAGATGGACGGCCGGGGCGACGAAGTGGACATCAGCAACGTGCGCGGAGCGGTGAGTCTGGAGGGCGAATACTACGGGCCCATCCGCCTCGCCGCCATCGCCGGCCCGCTGCGTTTCGTTTCGCGGCGGACGAACGTGGAAGCGGCCCGCCTCGAGGGCGATCTCTCGCTGGACAGCGGCGAGCTCACCCTGCGCGGCGTCCCCGGCGATGTGGTCGTGCAAACCAAAGACAAAGAAATCCAGGTGGAGCAGGTCTCCGGCCAACTGCGCATCGAAAACCGCAACGGGCGCGTCGTGATCCGAGCTTCTAAGCCGCCCACCAACTCCATCCAGGTCGAGAATGAGCGCGGCAGCATCGAGCTCTACCTCCCCGCCGCCAGCGGCTTCCAGCTCAGGGCCACCGCCCGCAAGGGCGACGTGGAATCGGATTTCGCCGGCTTGAGCTCAGGGCGCGATCGCGACCGCGGCCCCGATGAAACTTTAACCGGCACCGTGGGCGATGGGCGCGCCCTGATTCACTTGAGCACCACCTACGGCACCATCTCCATCCGCCGCGGCAGCTAGAAAAACTCCTCGGGTCTTCCTAGCTTCCTTGCGTCTTTGCGTCTTTGCCTCTTTGCCTCTTTGCCTCCTTGCCTCTTTGTCTCCTTGCCTCCCTGCCTCCTTCTCTCTCCTCTGCGTCCTCTGTGCCTCTGTGCCCTCTGTGGCTGCTCCCTCCTTGCTCCTTCCCTCCTTGCTCCTTCCCTCCTTGCTCCTTCCCTCCTTGCTCTTTGTCTCCTTGCCTCCTTGCGCCCTCTACATGTCCTGAGCCGGAGTGTCATTCCACCGGAGCACGGAACACCAGTCCATCCGAGTAGCAGACG
>JBOGNW010000301.1:0-3777 GCA_050747425.1 Candidatus Acidiferrales bacterium | reverse complement strand
GGTCTTGTACTTAGTCGGGTCCACCCAGATGGAAAAGAAGGCAGCGTCCAGCCCGCCTTCCTTCATCCGTGGGATGTCGATGTGGCCGTTGGGGTCGCGGGGCGCGAGGTCGAAGTCTTCATCCAGCAGCCGCTGCGGCGTATCAATGTGTGTATCAATGACGATGGCCTCGCGGTGCAGCCGCGCGGCGCGTTCCGAAACGTCGCCGGCGGCGGGCAGGGCCAGCGGCACAATCAGCAGCAGCGTCCCACCCCAGCGGCAAACTCGTTTCATTCTGACCTCCCTCGCCTGACGTCCCCAAACGCTCGAATAGACTAAAAAACGCCGCAAAAATCAAGCGTCGAGACTCCTCCCGCTCCGCCCGCGGTTGCCAAGCCCTCCAGCGGCTGCTAGGATTCGAAGCCCGACCCGGTTTGAGCGTCCCGAGGCGGCGAGCAAACTCGAATTCAGCCGGAGGGCTTCCTTCTCGTGTATCGTGGCGGAGCCGGTCAGTGGGCGTGGGTGCTGCATCGGTTCACCGGTCTCGGCGTGCTGCTTTTTCTTTTCCTCCACATCCTCGACACCGCCCTGGTGCTCGTCGGCCCGGAGACTTACGACAAGGTGGTGAAGATTTACGCTCACCCCGTCTTGCGCGTGGGCGAAGTCGGCCTGGCCGCCGCCGTGCTCTACCACGCCCTCAACGGCATTCGCATTACCGTGCTCGATTTCTGGCCCGAGCTCAGCGGCTGGCAGCGCGAACTGTTCTACGCCGTGGTGGCCTTGTTTACGGTGCTTTTCCTGCCCAGCGCCTATCTGATGCTGAAGCCCTTGTTCTGAGGAGCCTCGATGAACGAGCTGAGCGAATCCGGCGGGCGGCCGCGGCCCGGGAGCGGGCTCGAGCTCTACTCCTGGCTCTTCATGCGCCTCTCCGGAATTCTCTTGCTGCTGCTGGCGCTCGGCCATCTGGCCATCATGCACTTGCTCAACAATGTCGAGGTCATCAATTACGCCTTCGTCGCCGCCCGCTGGGCGAGCCCGCTCTGGCGGCTCTACGACTGGTTGCTGCTGACCCTGGCGCTCGTGCACGGCTCGAACGGCCTGCGCGTCATGGTAGACGACTATGTGCGACGCCCCGGCTTGCGCGCCGCCAGCCTGGCGACCGTCTATGGGTTGGCAGCGGTGTTTTTGCTCGGCGGCACGGCCGTCATTCTTTTCTTTCAGCCTGTGGCGGGGAAGTAAGCGGTGGAGATCGTCGAGCACCAGCACGAAGCGGTGATTGTCGGCGGCGGCGGCGCCGGCCTGATGGCGGCCGTGCAACTGGCCGGGCTCGACGTCGCTGTGGTCAGCAAGCTCTATCCCGTGCGCTCCCATACGGGCGCGGCCCAAGGTGGCATCGGCGCCGCACTGGGCAACCTCGAAGAAGACCACTGGGAGTGGCATATGTTCGACACCGTCAAGGGGTCGGACTATCTGGCCGACCAGGATGCCACCGAGATTCTGGCCCGCGAAGCCGTTGAGACTGTCTACGACCTCGAACATTGGGGCCTGCCCTTCAGCCGCACGCCGGATGGGAAAATCGCTCAGCGGCGCTTCGGCGGCCACACGCGCGAGTTCGGCAAAGGGCCGGTGCGCCGCTCTTGTTACGCCGCCGACCGCACCGGGCACATGATTCTGCAAACCGTTTACCAGCAGTCCATCCGCAATAACGTGAAATTCTTCAACGAATTTCTGGCGGTGGAGCTGCTACTGGTCGAGGGGCGTGTGGCTGGCCTGGTGGCTCTTTCCATTGCCGATGGTAAGCTGCACGTCTTCCACACCAAGGCCATTCTGCTCGCCACCGGCGGCTGCGGGCGCATCTACCAGATCACCTCCAACGCGCATGCGCTTACCGGCGACGGCATGGCGCTCGTGTTGCGCGCCGGCCTGCCGCTCGAGGATATGGAGTTCTTTCAATTCCATCCTACCGGCATCTACAAGCTCGGCATTCTTATCACTGAGGCGGCGCGCGGCGAAGGCGGCAAGCTCATCAACGGCGCTGGCGAGCGCTTCATGGAACGCTATGCCCCTACCCTGCTCGACCTCGCCCCCCGCGACATCGTTTCCCGCTCCATCTACCACGAGCTGCGCGCTGGCCGCGGCATCGGCGGCAAGGACTACGTCTACCTCGATGTCCGCCACCTGGGCCGCGAGGTCATTGAAACCAAGCTGCCCGACATCACCGACTTTGTCCGCACTTACTTGGGCGTGGACCCCGTCGTCGCGCCCGTTCCTGTCCAGCCCACCGCTCACTACGCCATGGGCGGCGTCCCCACTGACGTCTTGGGCCGCGTGGTGATTGATGAGAAGAACACCGCCGTGCCGGGACTTTACGCCGCCGGCGAGTGCGCCTGCGTTTCCGTGCATGGCGCCAATCGCCTGGGGACGAATTCGCTTGTGGACATTCTGGTGTTTGGCCGCCGCGCCGGGCGCGACATCGCGCGCTTTGTGCGGGAGAACGATTTCGCTCCGCTGCCGACGCGGCCTGCCGAGCGCGCCCGCGAGTGGATCGAACGCTTGCGCGGCGGGACGAACGGCCGCGGCGAGTCGGCCGCTGCCGTGCGCGACACCTTGCAGCAAGAAATGATGGTGAAGGCTTCAGTCTTCCGCACCGCCGAGTTGCTGGGCGAGATGCAGGAGTCGGTGCGCGCTTTGCAGGAGCGTTACCAGCAGGTGCGCATCCAGGACCGCAGCTCCGTGTTCAACACCGACTTGGTCGAGGCCCTCGAGCTCGGCTTCCTTCTCGATACCGCCGAGGCCACGGTGGCCGGTGCACTCGCCCGCCAGGAGAGCCGCGGGGCGCACAGTCGCGAGGACTTTCCCAAGCGGGACGATGTGAACTGGCTTAAGCACACCCTCGCCCGGCGCGACGCCACGGGCCGAATCCAGTTAAACTACAAGCCCGTGACCATCACCCGTTTCCAGCCGCAGGAGCGGAAGTACTGAGGACGAGATGAAGTACCGCATCCGCGTCAAACGGTTCGAGCGGGGCAAGGACCGCGAGCCCTACTGGTCGGACTATGAGGTCGAAGCCGACCCCACCGATCGGCTGCTCGACGCCCTGCACGCCATCAAGTGGTATCAGGACGGCACGCTGGCCTTCCGGCGCTCCTGCGCTCACGGCGTCTGCGGCTCGGATGCCATGCTGCTGAATGGCGCGAACCGCCTGGCCTGCAAAGTTCTGCTCCAGGAGCTGGGGGAGCGGATTAGCGTCGAGCCCATGCGCGGCTTCCCCGTGGTCAAGGACCTCGTGGTGGACATGGAGCCGTTCTTCGACAAGTACCGCGCCGTCAAACCTTATTTGATCGCCCACGACGAGCCGCCCGCCAAAGAGCGCCGGCAGACGCCCCGCGAGCGCGAGCGCAACGAAGACACCACCAAGTGCATCCTCTGCGGTGCCTGCACCACTTCCTGCCCGTCGTTCTGGTCGAACCCCGACTATGTGGGCCCGGCCGCCATCGTCAACGCGCACCGCTTCCTCTTCGACGGCCGCGACCAGGGCGCCGACGAGCGCCTGGCGTTGCTGGGCGCGCGCGAGGGCGTCTGGCGCTGCCGCACCATTTACAATTGCACCGACGCCTGTCCGCGCGGCATCCAGGTGACGCGTGCCATCGGGGAAGTGAAGAAGGCCTTGCTGCGCTGGAAAAGTTCATCCAACACCCCGTAGCCATTTCCCGTATAATGCCGCTCGCACCCAGGGGGAGAAAGAGCTGAGGGGGTAAAGCCTATGGGCACACAACCGATGGCGGGCGTGGCCCGCGT
>JBOGNW010000300.1:0-3794 GCA_050747425.1 Candidatus Acidiferrales bacterium | reverse complement strand
TTAGCGGGGGGCGCGCAGGACGAAGTCGACGTTACGCTGGGCGTTGAGCTCGGTGGTCATCTCCCAATCGAGGTCGCGCACCTCGAAGGAGTCCTGGCGGCCGGTGGAGGTAACGTAGAAAACTCGGCCGTCCTCGAGCCAGTACTCGGTGGCCGGGATGATGGTCTGATCCTTGAGCACCAGCAGGGTTAACTGCGCCAGCGGGGCGCGCTCGCGCGGCAGGCTGTCGGCGGCCAGCCGCAGGCGCGGCCAGTCATCCGGCAGACCCGCGGCCACAACGCTGGGTTCGCCTGCCTGGCCGTCTTCGAGGGTAATCACCTGCACAGGCGACGGCTGGGGCACAATGATGAGCGTCGTGCTCGAGGTGGCGATGGGCACAAAAGAAGAGAGAAAACCGAACCCGGAAAAGGGCCCGTGGCTGAAGCCCCCGCCGATGAAGCCGGTGCGAAATCCCGAATGGAACCCGAAGCGGCCCCGGGTGACAAAGAAATGGTGGGCGTCAAAGCCCAGCCCGAAGTTGGGGAAACTGTCTTGGAACTGAATCACGGGGCGAAGGCCAATCCCCGGCACAAACACCTGTCCTACCACACCCGGGGTTCGATGCATGGCGGGCGGCCGCACGCGGGCCTGCGCTTGCGCGTCTTGGGCGGCCAGCCAGGCCGTGGCGAGTATCAGGCTGCTGAGGAGGATGAATCGCGAAGGAGTGGTTTGTCGCATCTCCGTCTCCTAGCTCGTAAGATGAGTATACGCCTTTCCGGGTGGCCTAGCAAATTCTTGCCTGGTTCGGCCGGGGCCCAGTGCGTTTCTCGTCTCCTGTGAGCCACGCCTGCACCCGGGCAAGGATCTCGGCCGCGGGAGACTGAGGCGGCGCCAGGTATCGTTCGAAATCCACTTCGGGAAAGCCCTTGCGAGTCAGGCGGGCTGGCAGTTCTTCGCGCAGCCGGGCGGGCTTTTCGCCGGGCCTTTCGCTAAGCGCCTCAAAAATCAACTGGTGGAGGGGGTCGGCGAAGCGGTAGTTTGCCAGAAGCGCCAGGAGCTTTTTTCGCTCACGGGGGGAAAGGGTGGTGCTCAAGAGGGCGCGCAGCACATCCACCTCCTCCCGATGCAGCTCACCTTCAGGGTCTCGCGGCATTTTGCGTCTCACGGGGCGCGCCGCCAGTATGCTACCTTGGTTGGCGTTTGTCGTTGCGATTCTTAGTTCCCCTCGCTAGAATGCGCGTCCTCCGGTCCGAACTCCCGACGGGAGGTGTCCCGCCATTCCGGCGCCTGAGGAGGAAGCCATGACGCGCAAGTTCGCTTGGGGTGTTTTCTGGTTGGCCGTCCTTTTGATTCCTGCTTTGACGGCGGCGGCGGAGCCGCGCAAGCTGACGCTCGACCTCTACTTGGAATTTGAGACGGTCGCCGAGCCGCAAATCTCTCCTGACGGCGCGCAGATCGTCTACACGCGCCGCTGGGTGGACAAAGTGAACGACCGCTGGGAGTCGGGGCTGTGGATCATGAACGCCGACGGGAGCAAGAACCGCTTCCTCGTTAAAGGTTCCTCGCCGCGCTGGTCGCCCGATGGCACCCGAATCGCCTATCTGGCCGACGGTGAGCCCAAGGGGCAGCAGGTTTTTGTCCGCTGGATGGACGCCGAAGGGGCGATTACTCAAATTACGCGGGTGGAAAAGACGCCGGAAAACCTCGCCTGGTCGCCCGACGGGCGATGGATTGGCTTCACCATGCTGGTGCCCAAGAAGGAAAGCTGGGACATCAAGATGCCCGGCCGGCCGGAGGGGGCGAAGTGGACGGAGGACCCACGCGTCATCCAGCGGCTGCTCTACCGAATGGACCGCATCGGTTTTATCGAGGAAGGGTATCGGCAGGTTTTCGTGGTGCCGGCGGGCGGCGGCACGCCGCGGGTGTTGACCTCCGGCGACTTCGACCACGGCTCCAGCCTGGTTTCCTTCGAGGTCAGCGACGGACTTTCTTGGACTCCCGACGGGAAGGAAATTCTTTTCACCAGCCTGCGCACCGCGGACTGGGAGTACCAGTGGAGCGAGGCGGAGATTTACGCAGTTCGGGTCGCCGACCAGAGCATCCGCCAGCTCACCACGCGCAAAGGGCCGGACCAGAACCCGGTGGTTTCCCCCGACGGCCGCCTGGTGGCTTACACAGGGCACGACTGGACCGACGACACCCACATTGAGTCCCAGCTTTCCGTGTTGGGGATTGACGGGTCGAATCCGCGCCTGCTGACCGCTTCGCTCGACCGCACCCCGGAGGACTTGCGCTGGGCGCCGGACGGCAGCGGCATCTACTTCAACCTGGATGACCGCGGTCGGCGCAATTTCTATTTCGCGTCCCTTAAGGGCGAAGTGCGCGCGGTCACCGACGGCAATCATGTGCTCAACGTGGCCGACATCAATCGCAACGGGCAGGCGGTCGGGACGCGTTCGAGCTACCAACAGCCGTCCGACATCGTGGCTTTCTCCTTAACCAGTCCGGTGCTCACGCAGTTGACCGCGGTCAACGAAGACATTCTCAGCGACGTCAAGCTCGGGGAGGCGGAAGAAATCTGGTACACCTCCACCGACGCGCTGCGCATTCAGGGTTGGATTGTCAAGCCGCCGGACTTCGACCCGCAGAAAAAGTATCCCCTCATGCTGGTCATTCACGGCGGGCCGCACGCCATGTACAACGTGGGCTTCAGCTTCAGCTGGCAGAATCATGCCGCCGAGGGCTACGTGGTGCTCTACACCAATCCGCGCGGCTCCACCGGTTACGGCAGCGCCTTCGGCAACGCCATCAAGTTCGCCTACCCCAGCAAAGATTACGACGACCTGATGAAGGGCGTGGATGAGGTTGTCAGCCGCGGCTACATTGACGAACGCAATATGTTCGTTTACGGCTGCAGCGGCGGAGGCGTGCTGACCGCCTGGGTGGTGGGGCACACCGACCGCTTCGCCGCCGCCTCCTCCAACTGCCCGGTGGTTAACTGGATGAGCTTCGCCGGCACCACCGACATCAACCTGTGGGGCTACCGCCGCTTTGCCAAGCCCTTTTGGGAAGATCCGTCCACTTATCTCGACACTTCGCCGCTCATGTATGTGGGCAATGTGAAAACGCCCACCATGCTGATGACGGGCGTGAACGATTTGCGCACGCCCATCTCGCAAACCGAGGAGTTCTACGAGGCCTTGAAGATGCGCAAGGTTCCCACGGCTATGGTGCGTTTCAATGACGAGTATCACGGCACCAGCTCCAAGCCCTCCAACTTCCTCCGCACCCAGCTGTACTTGCGCTACTGGTTCGAGCGCTTTATGAAGAAAGACAAGCCAGCCGCCGCGGGCGGAGCCAATTATCCTTGAGCGGCGTCGGCGCGGTAGGGACGTAATGCGAGGCGGCGTAAAGCTGGTCCTGCTCATCATCGGGGGGATTCTTGCCCTGGCGGTGGTCGGGTTCATCATCAGGGCGGGGATGCTTCCCGATAGCGGCGACAAAATGGCTAATGAAATGGACTCCTACGCTCTCGACTATCTTGACAATCACCAGATCCTCAACGCCTTGCGAAAGGTCTGGCAGCAGGCGGCGCCCGGCCGGCCGGCGGCACCGGCCAACCCTTGAGTTTTCGAAATACCGTGGAGGAATGGCATATGCCCAGAAGAATCTCTTTGTGGATGGGAGTTATCTTGCTGGCTGGCGGGCTCGCGTTGCCCGCGGCGGCCCAAGAGGCATTCGAAATCGTGCCGGTGGCTGACGGCGTCTATGCGGCCATCGGGCGGGCGACGGCGCCGATGGCCATCGGTTGTAAC
>JBOGNW010000299.1:0-2271 GCA_050747425.1 Candidatus Acidiferrales bacterium | reverse complement strand
AGGTGGCCGGGGCGCTCAAGGGGCTCTTTGAAGAGCTGGCGCCGGTGGCGCTGCGGCTCAGCCCTGACTTCGACGTTTCCGGCAAGACCGGCCGCAACTTCTCCCGCATCAACCGCGACATCCGCTTCGCGCGTGACAAATCGCCCTACCGCCGCAACCTGTACCTCTATTTCGGCCGCGAGGGTTCGGAAACGGGTGCGCGGCTTTATGTGGGACTTTCGGCCGATGGCGTGACCTGCGGCTTCGCCATTTACGACGGCCGCGACAGCGAAATGGAGCGTATCTTGAAAGCGCGCCGCGCGCGGAACCCGCGGCCTCTGGACACACTCCTTCGGCGCCTGCGGCGTCGCTACCAGATGTACTGGCACGGCACCGAGCGGGGGGAGTGGCGCCAGTACCCGGGGACCCCCAAAACCGACAAGGACTGGAAGCGCTGCCGCGCGCTGATCGTGCGGCGGCTCTTCCCGACCTCGCGGCGCGAGCTGCGCTCACCGCGATTCGCCAAAAGAGTAGAAAAGATTTTCCGCGACTTGTTTCCGTTGTATGCTTTCGCCACCGAGGTCCCATGAGGCGATTTTCAATCCTCGCTTTTCGCCTTTCGATTATCTTTTTCTCCCTGGTGCTCGGCGCTTCGGGAGCGCTCAAGGGGCGCATCACTGAGTACGTGGTGCCCACGCCGGAGTCGCTGCCGCACGACCCGGCGGTCGATCCCCAGGACCGCGTCTGGTACACCGGCCAGCGCGCCAATGTGATTGGCATGTTCGATCCGCAGACGGAAAAGTTCACCGAATTCCCCGTTCCCACGCCGCAGTCGGGGCCGCACGGGCTGACCAGCGACGTCCGGGGCAACATCTGGTTCACCGAAAACTCTGTGGGCAAGATTGGCCGGCTCGACCCGCGCACCGGCAAGATCCGTGAATTCGTCATCCGCGGCGCCAAAGACCCGCACACGCCCATCGTCGGCCCCGACGGCCGGCTGTGGTTCACCGCCCAGCAGGCCAACGTGGTGGTGCGCTTCAACGTCAAGAGTTACGGTTTCCGCGTCTATCCCGTGCCGACCCCCGAGGCGCGCCCTTACGGCCTGATCACCGCGCCCGACGGCAAGCTCTGGTTTTGCGAGTTGGCGGCGGGAAAAATCGCCAGCATCGAGGCGGCGACCGGCAACATCACCGAGTACGCGACCCCTACGCCCAAGAGCGGGCCGCGACGCCTGGCGGCCGACGACACTTACCTCTGGGTTTCAGAAAACTTTGCCGGGAAGCTGGCGCGCTTCAACTACCGCACGCACGAGTGGAAGGAGTACGACTCGCCCTCCGGGGCCGACTCGCGGCCCTACGGCATCGCGGTGGCCGCCGACGGCTCCGTCTGGTACAACGAGGCCGGCGCCGACAAGATGGTGCGCTTCGAGCCGGCTACCGAGAAGTTTGAGACCTTTGCCATGCCGTCGCCGCGCAGCGTGGTGCGGCACATGGTGCGCGATTCCAAGGGGACGTTGTGGCTCGCGGTCAGCGGCCCGCGCGGCACCGACAACAATCAGATCGCCCGCGTAGATTGAACGCGCCCGCACGGCCAGATTTCCTCTTGACAACTTAGAGAATAGCCCCATGCAAGCGGCTCCAAAATCTTCTCCGGGCGAGCTCGCCGCCGCGAGCCGCCTTTTGAAAGTTCTTTACTTCGCCCTTTTCGCCACCGTTGGGCTGTACTGGGTGGTGCTGGAGATACTGGCGCCAGGGCTCGAGCCGCGCGACCCGGGCATAGTTAAGACAGTGTTGCAGGGGGTGGCCGCCGCGACCGCCGGCGCCGTGCTTTATCTGCGCTTCTCGCGAATTGCCTCCCTACTCGACGCCTCGACACCTGAGCCCCCTAACCGACTGGCCCAACTGCGCCTCTACTACATCCTTTGCTTTGCCCTGTCGGAGGCCGTAGCTCTCTACGGCTTTGTGCTGCGCTTTCTCGGCGGCACACGTCAAGAGACAGCCCTGTTCTTCCTCGGCTCCGCGGCGCTGTTCCTGCTCTGCTACCCGCGCCTGCCAACGGCTCTGGGAGACAGGTAGCGGCGACGAAAGCCGTCGTCCAGCTTCGTCGTCGGCCTTTCCGTTCGGCGCACACCGCTGACGAGGAATGGCGGGCCGCTGACGCGACCCTGAAACGCATTCCTCGCCGCTACCGGAACCATTTTTTTTAGCGCATTGACACGGCGCGCAGGGGTCGTGTAGCGTAGGCGGCGCCGGGATCCCCGATCGAACTCAGGTATCCCTCACTCCTCAAAGG